>NZ_JBSWYJ010000055.1:0-32405 GCF_056161045.1 Flammeovirga sp. AWQ4_249 | reverse complement strand
GAAACTCAGCACTCTCTTTTTGTGATTGCTTTGCCATAATTTTCAATATATAAAATTTAAAAATTACGGACAGCGTTTATTTTATACTCTCACCATTGATAGTATTGAAGAATCTACACAACATCTTTTTGTTGCAGCAAAAGAGATGATTGACAACTCATTTCTCAATGTACAGGAAATTGTAACTTCTTTTGTAAGTAATTCGAAAACTATGTCAGACTTGACATTAGAAAACACGAATGAAAATATAGATAATTTGACTTTTCAAGTAGATGGATTAATTAAAGAAACACATCGTTTTTTACATGAATCTTCTGAAAAAATTAGTGAAGCTTCAAAACGATTTACAACAAACCCTTCAGAGGCAATTTCTTTAAGTTTTGAAGACACAAAAACAGCTTCAGGAGAAGTAATTCAAGAAGTTTCTAATAAAATATTCAGGTTATCTTCATTGGACTTAACGCTAGAGAAAGAGCTAGGAATTACAATGGGGACTTTCCTATTAAACGGTGCTGCTGCTGTTATTTATCCTGCAGTACGTTTACTAAAGTAACTTCTAAACTATACTACAAACAAAAATCCCGGTCAGTATTTTGATCGGGATTTTCTTTTTATAAAGATTATAATTAATCGAATTTAGTACCTAATAAGAATGCTTTCACAGGCATACGTTTTTTACCTTGCATTTGCCATTCTTCTACAGAGATAAAGCCATCTTCTGTTTTCAAATAGAAATAATTCTTATTATCAGTCGCGTATCCTTTTTCATTGGCTTGAATCGAATCATCGTATACTTTTTTCACTTTAAAAAGTTTAAATGTTTTTCCATCAATCTCAGTCCATGCGGCAGGATATGGAGATAATCCTCTAATAAAGTTGTAAACCTTTTCTGTTGTTTGATCAAAGTTAACCTTACACGTTTCCTTGAAAATTTTTGGTGCATGCTTAGGCTCTCCAACGATCTTTTGAGGAGTTGTATTATAATCTCCTTTTTCAATTAATTGTACCGTTTTAAGGACAGTTCCTGCACCTTTTTCCATTAATCTAAGATAAACATCACCAACTGTATCTTCTTCATGGATTGGCTCTTCCTCTCTCATGATCACATCTCCTGTATCAATTTCATGTTGCAAGAAAAAGGTTGTCACGCCTGTTACTTTTTCTCCATTTATAATTGCCCAGTTGATTGGAGCTGCACCTCTATAATCTGGTAATAATGATCCATGAAGATTAAAAGTACCAATTCTTGGCATATCCCAAACGGATTCAGGTAGCATTCTAAAAGCTACAACAATTTGAAGGTCTACTTCTAATGCTTTTAACTCCGCTTGAAACTCTGGATTCTTCAAATTCGTAGGTTGCAAAATATTTAACCCTGCCTCCAAAGCATATTCTTTTACAGGAGACATTTGTAATTTCCTACCTCTACCTGCAGGCTTATCAGGAGCTGTGATTACTCCAACTACATTATAATTATTTTCAACTAATATTTTTAAGGAAGGAACTGCAAAATCGGGTGTTCCCATAAATACTATTTTCAAATCCTTTTCCATATCTTATTTATTAAATGTCTTTGCGATTGTTTCGTGCCTTTCTAAAGATTTACAAATCCATGCGGCTTCAATTAAGTTCTTTTCTTCCAAGGACAATTTCCATATTTCCTCTGGAAGTTTTCTAAGTTTGGTGCTTAAAGAGTTTAAACTTAAAGCTGCACTTACAGAAATATTAAAACTCTCAGCAAACCCATACATTGGTATTTTTACTTTGTAGTCAGCCATTTCAAAAGCTTCATCAGAAATTCCTTCTCTTTCATTACCAAATAATAAAGCGATAGGCTCGTCTACAGGCAATTCATCAAGCGTCATATCCGTATGAGGTGTAGTAGCGACTAGTTTGTATCCTTTACTTTTTAATGTATTTAATGCGTTTTTGGTTGAATCATATGTATTTACATCCACCCACTTTGCCGAACCCATTGTCGTTTTCAATGAGACTTTAAATTTGGTATCAGATTCAATCAAGTGTAAGTTTTGTACACCAAAACAATCACAAGTTCTAATGATTGCTCCCACATTCTGTAATTTGAATACTTCTTCTAAAACTACTGTAAAATGATTTGTTCTTTGAGATAATACTTTTTCTATCCCTCCAAGTTTTTTTTCGGTAATAAAAGTTTTCAGATAATCTACCAATCCTGGAGTGTCGGCATATTTCTGAAAAGCTTCCGTTTTAAAAAACTTATAATCATCATCATTAGCGTATGGCATCTCTTATTATTTATAAAGTACTAAAGCTGTCTTTTATGCTAATTTGAACATAAAAGACAGCTTTATTTTATTATTCCAGTAAGATCTCAATTAATTCATTGTATCCTCCAATGGCGACATATTTTTTAGATCACCATCGATGAATTGAATCACAGGTACATATTGATTATCCTGAGCATCTTTATAATTATAGGCAGGAGTTAAATATCCTCTAATATATTCATCACTTGCTTGAAGTTCTTGTACGAAACCATTTCCATATTTATTCAATATCATTCCGAAAGCAAACATTGTTTCAAAACCATCATAAACAAAGCTTGAAGGCTGATTATTGAACTGTTCTTGGTAATGAGCGATAAATGATTTTGCTCTAAATGAATCATCATCATACCAGTTTGGATATAGGATATTGATTTTTGCTGATTCCATTTGCGAATAACTTAATTGCTTAAACTTCAACCATTCTTGTGGTACAAAAGCTTTTGCAACTGTTCCTAATGATAATAAAGCACTCACTGTATTTAATGCTTCTACCTCATTTGTTACTGCAATAACTACATGTGCCGTTGAATCTTTAACTAATTCAAGTGAATCATCATACGATAATGGATCAAACATTTCTTGAAGTAAATCAAAACCATCTACAGGATCAAATTCTTGATATGCTGCAATTTTTCCACCCTCAGCTTCATAAGCTTCTTTAAATGAGGCTGCCATTTCTTTTTCTTTCGTAGAATGACCAAATACCACATAAGTTTGTACTGTATCTGCTTGAATTCTAAGTGAATCTCCTTCCGGATACATTTCTAAATCTTTTAGCTCATTTGCCCTTAATTGTTTACCTAAACTTTTACCCACTGTTACAGGAGTTGAAGTTGTTAAGAAAGCATTTGAAGCATTTTCGATGATTGAAGTATTATTCGAAATAGGGTTTACCATAGCAACACCCGTCTCGTTAGAGAATTGTTGAACTAGTGGTAACATATCAGCATATAAAGGTCCAATAATAAGATCTATTTCTTTCATATTAGGATCCTCAAGCAATTGCTTTAAATGAGTTGTATCTCTTTTAGTATCATATGCGACAACATCAATATTCACATCTCTTTTTGCTAAATAATCTTTAGCCATTAAAACGCCTTGGTAAATATTGTATACAAACTCATTTTTCACTCTTAATGCAGTACCATCAGTAGTCTCTGTGAAAAACGGAAGTATTACTGCCACAGTATATTTATCTTTTTTGACTGAAACTCTTGCAGTATGTTCGACAGTTGTACTTAGTCCTAATTGTTCCGCTAACTTATTCAAAGTTTCTTCGTTCCTTTTCTCTTCAGGTAATTCCATCATCTTATGGAAGAGAAGAGTCGCTACTTGAACATTATCAGGATATTTTTCATAAGTGCTTTCCAATTTAGAAACAGGAGTACCCTCTAAAGACTGACCTATTAAAGCATTTAAATCTTCTTTTAATTTTTTATCCTGAATAGAATCAGCAATTGAAATACTTTCAATGTACTTATTGATTTTTAAATAAGTTGAGGCTAATAAGTAATTGGCTTGCTCGCGTTCATCCCAATTAGAATAGGAAGTCAATGCTTTTGTTAGGTTATCTTCTGCTTGAAAATAATCCCCTTCCATATAATAAGCATAGCCCATCAATGTTAAAGCATAAGGTTGTAATGTCGCACCTTTGAGATACATCATATCTTCAAGTACTACTATACCTGGCTGATATTTCCCTTCGTCGATTAATTGTTTTCCGTAAGTGTATTTCTCTACTTCTGTTTTTCCACTTTGAGCAAAAGCGTTAACCGTTAATAGTACAGAGAAGAGTAATGTGTAAAAGTATCTCATAAAAATGATCTTACTACGAATTAAACTGAGATAAAAAATGATTATCTGCCTTGAATATTATTTTTTGAAGTTCATAATTATCCAAAACCAACTGCAAGTTACAAATTCGAGATTGATTAAAAATTTTTTATGCTAAAAATAACATTGGAAGAATAAGAGAAATACATAATTTTTATCCTTTTGAGAAAATAAAAAAGCCAATCTCAAAATAGGAGATTGGCCTTTACTAGAAACTTTAAAAATTGATGATGTTTAATGTTTTTTCTCTTAGAATTTAACATTATGTTATTGACGACAATTAGCTTATTTCTATGGTTTTCTTTTCTAAAGGAGTATTCTTAGGCAAAATGACTGAAAGAACACCATTGTCATAAGACGCGTTGATTTCTTCTATATTAATATTATTAGGTAGTGTAAAAGATCTTTTAAAATCTTTATTTACATATTCTCTTTTCAAATAAGTAACCCCTTCTTGTTCCTCAGCAGTATGTTGATAAGAAACGACTAGTTTATTTTGCTCAATGGCAATCTCAACATCTTCCTTATTTATACCTGGAATAATAATCTCCACTGTATATCCTTCTGCATATTCTTTTACATTCATAGGAACTTGAGCATCTAAAGGATTTACGGTATCTAAAACGTTTACTACATCACTCATTAATGAGGAAATGAAAGTCGAAGGGTAATCTGATAATGTATGTTTCATTGTTTCTAAATTTTTAATCTTACTAAATTATTTTACTTCAATTCTAACTGGCTTTTTCTCTTCACTTTTTGGTAAAGTAATCGCTAAAATTCCTGCATTGAATTTTGCTTCTAAAGCCTCAACATTTATCAAATCTGAAATCTTGAATGATTTCTCAAAGTCCTTTACAGAATAAGCATTTACTAAGATCTTTTCTGTATTTTCTTCTTCAGTTTTAGACTCAACATATTTAATGTTTAATCTATTATTTTCCACTTCTATAGAGAAGAATTCTTTTTTATATCCTGGAACTACTAATTCTACAAAAAAGTTATTCTCATCCTCTTTAATATTCACAGGAACATATGCTTTATTTTTCTCTACTGCATTAATTACATTAGATACAAATGACTTTCTTCTACTTGGGCTGTATGTTGTAATACTCATGATTTTTTATGTTTTAAATTTTCAATTCAAATTTTGATTTACACTTTACCCTTAGACAATTGATGTTCCATTTGATTTTTTAATGTCATTATGTCATTTTTAAGTGGAGAAATCAATATTTACATGCCATATTGTCATTTTCTATATGAGTACTGTTTTATTTATATCATAAAATGGCTAAAAACAGAACTAATTATTTCAAACCGTCGTCTTTGCTATCGTGGCTGATCATTTAAAAGGTTAAAAAAATTGATTAAACACAAACAATTAAGTACATTAGAGGACTTAAAAAACTTATCCATTTATATTCATATTCAAGATCATATCTATGAGCACATTAATGAGAGACGATGTAGAAAAGAGAAGACGTCTAACAAAAATTATTGCACAAGTTTCACGACTTGGTAATTATACTTTAGGCCGTGCTTTTGAACGCAAAGGACTTCCTATCTCAAGAGAACAATGGGACGTGCTAGTGATGCTTTGGGATAAAGATGGACGTGCACAACAGGAGTTTGCTACGTTTCTTCTAAAAAACAGAGCTAGTATTACGAGTTTGATAGATAATATGGAAAAAAATAATTTGGTAACTCGTGTCCCTAACCCAAATGATAAAAGATCAAAACTCATTTATTTAACAAGAAAAGCTAGAGACTTAAAGGAACAAGTTGTTGGAATTGCTGAAGATGCTATCATTCATATTACTAAGGGCATTCCATTGGATGAAGTAGAAAAAGCAGCCGACTTGTTGCAACAATGTCTTGATAATATTGTTGATTACGAAGAAAACTTAATCAACGAACAAAAAAAATAACACGCTATTCTTAAGGTGATTAAAACTTAAGTATGTCAAAAAAAACTAATATTCTTTTTGTTTGGAAAAGGTGTATTGGGACTTTGATATTATGCTTTATCAACTTCATTCCTAATACACTTTTTGCACAACAAAATACTGAAATAAAAACTATCCTCTCTTCTTTCAATAATAGCTTAGAATACAAAGGCGTTCATATTTTCTCAGATAGCTTAATGCCTCTAATCTATGAAAGAAAAGACTATCAACCGATCTGGACTTCTGAAAATAATATTGACGATCTATTATACGTCATTAATGATAGTTACAACGAAGGTCTTGTACCTGAACATTATCATTTAGAACAGATAAATAAACTTCGTTCATATGCTTACATTTCTAAAAATGATGCGGCTTTTCTAGATATCCTGATGACGGATGCTGCTATCTTATTAAGTTCTCATTTAATTTGGGGTAAAGTCAATCCTGAAAAAATATCTTCAACTTGGAATTTTGACACAAAAGAATTCTCTGAAGACAGAATCAGTTTATTCCTTGAACCAATTGAACAGGAGCAGATTATTGAAGCAGTTGAAGCTATTAAGCCAAGTAATTCTCTGTATTTAGGATTAAAAAAATCACTAAAAGAGTTTAGAAAGATAGAGAAAAATGGGGGTTACGGTAAGTTGCAACGAATTGAATCTATTCGAATTGGAGAAAAAAATGAAAGTATACCTGCTTTAAGAAAAAGGTTAGCTGTAACTCAGCATTTGAAAAGGCAGGAAAAAACTGTTTTACAAATAGATACAACTTATCATTCACAATTTATTGGGTTAAGTATTACGGATGCTCCGCTAATGAATCCAAAGGTTGATTCTGTTGTTTCTTATACCCCTTTTAGTCCTATTCCAATCATTGATTCTGCTTATGTAAAAGTCTCCTATTTGGATACTACTTCTTTTGTTTATGACAATAACCTCAGGAAATCAATTATTCATTTTCAAAGTATGTATGGCTTAGAAACTGATGGAAACGTTGGGAAAAATACTTTGAAGGCTTTGAATATCCCTCCTTCTCAAAGAATAAATACACTTAGGATTAATTTAGAAAGAGCTCGATGGGTTAATCATGAAGATGATGATAATGTCATCTTTGTCAATATAGCTAGCTATATGCTTTATCTCCATAAAAATGGAAAATGGTATTACAGAACCAACGTTGTAGTAGGCAAACCTTATCACCAAACGCCAGTTTTTAAGGCAAAGATGAGTTATATCGATATTAATCCAACTTGGAGTTTACCTTACAGTATAGCTAGTGAGGAAATGTTACCTAAACTCAAGAAAGACCCTACATATCTTGAGAAGCATAATATGAAATTGTACGACCGTAAGAATAAAGAAATTGATCCAACTACGGTAAAATGGAAAACAATCAAAAAGACAAATTTCCCTTATTACATTGTACAAGGTTCAGGATCTAGAAATGCTTTAGGTCAAATCAAGTTCATGTTCCCTAATAAGTATTCAATTTATCTTCATGACACTCCATCTCGCTATTTATTTAATAAAAATTCACGAGCATTTAGCCATGGATGTATCAGAGTACACAACCCTTTGAATCTCGGAGAACAACTACTAAAAGATCAAGGATATACTTTAGAAGACATTAAAGATTATGTGGATGAAGGTGAATTAAAAAGGATCATTATTATGGATAGACCAACCGTCTATCTATTATATTTCACAGCGATGCTTGGTCCGGATACAGCCATTCATTTTCATGATGATATTTATGACAGAGATGAAAGGGTTTTAGTAGAACTCAATAAAGCATTATACTAAAAAAAGCCACTTGAATCTAAACTCAAGTGGCTATCTCTTTCTAAATATTTTCGGTTATTTTCTTCCTCCAAAGAAGAATGTCAAGAACATTGCTGAATAAAAATTTCTATTATCTGAAGAAGCCATGATTTGAACATCTTTAGTATACAAATCTCCAATAATACCTGCTTCTACACCTGTAATACTTCTTTTATTCACTCCAAATTCGAACGTTAAAGAAGCTTTAAAGGCTAAACCTGCTACAACACTTGCTTTCGATAAACTTTCAGCAAACGAACCAGTACCTTCTATTCTATGACTCAAAGTCAAATAATCTTCTAATGTAAATTGCTTTGTTTCGGATAAGTCAGTATTTGGATCTGTGTAACGAATTAGATAAGGAGTAACAACACCAATTGAAGGCCCAACATTCCATAAAAAATTCATTTGAACACCTTGTTTTCTTGCTTTCTTGAATACGATATATTCTTTACCAAACATAGGTCTAATGGCATATAACCTATTCATTTTCCCAGGAACATACCCCTCTCCAGTATAGGCAGGTTGTCTTTGTTCTTTGGGGTGACGAATATTGATAAATTCGATACTTAATGAGTGGTATTTCCTATCTTTTTCAATCTCTCCAACTCTTCCTCTTGACACCTTCGTTTTTCCACTATTTTGACCTAGTGATTCTACGATTTTATGCTCATAGAAATATTTTTTAGCAAAGCGAAACGATGCACCACCTATGGTTCCACCATAAGTGTTCATCATTACTCCTAACGCCCATTCTTTTTCGTAATATTCATCTTCTTCTTCGACTGGGAATTGAGCGTAGACGGAGACAGGTATTGACAGTATGAATATTAAAGAGATTAAAAGGTACTTTTTCAAGTCTAGTTAATTTTATAATACGTTCAGATAAATAAGGGTTTGTATAGTAATTTACATTCTATTGTTGACACCTACAAGTCATAATCAGACGAATATTTATGAAAATAGAAATTAGTTTACTTTTTAACTCTGATTATAACAAACTTAGTGATTAAATTCTTAAATTATTAGGTGAGATAAATTTGTATTCGTTAAATTCAACTTTTGTCAAGAAGATTCCTTTTTACACAAGGTTTTCAAACAAAAAAACAAAGAGAAAGTTAGTCTCTTATATATACTGTGCTTAATAAAAGTGTTTAAAGGCACTGAGTTATTATAAATAAAAACTTAATATGAAGATATCCATCATTGTTGCAAAAGCAACTAATAATGTGATAGGAAAAGACAATCAATTGATTTGGCATATTCCAGCTGACCTCAAATATTTCAAAAAGGTCACTACTAACCATACAGTGATCATGGGTAGGAAAACGCATGAGTCTATAGGAAAATGTCTTCCAAATAGACAAAATATTGTAATTTCTCGAAACCCTGATTTCAAGACCTTTGAAGGTGGAATATTATCATCAAGTTTATCTGAAGCAATTGAATTAGCACGTCAAAATAATGAAAAAGAAGTATTCATTATTGGAGGTGGAGCTATTTATGAAGAGGCTATAAAAATTGCAGACAAGTTATATGTCACAGAGATTCATGATCAATTTGTAGGAGATACTTTCTTTCCTGATATTTTACATTCTGAATGGTCTGAAATTTCAAGGTTTGAATATCCTAAAAGTACTACTTCTCCTTATGCTTATTCATTTGTCAACTATCTTCGTAGAAAATAATTAACCTTTTTATTATGGATTACATTGTCATCAAAGTAAAATGCAATGAAGAATTGGGTGAGATTCTTCAAGCGGTATTAGGAAATGTGGGTTTTGAAGCATTTTTAGAGAATGAAGAAGGTTTTGAAGCTTCTTTAGAAAAAGAATTCTATAATGAAGAGGAGGTAAAAGACGCTCTTGAATTCTTTAGTGATCAAATGTCTTACACTATTGAAGAACAAGAGAAACAAAACTGGAATAAGCTATGGGAAAGTCATTATGAACCTGTAGAAATCAGTGATGATTTACAGATTAGAGCTTCATTCCATCCTGCTGATCCAAAATATAAATACGAAATTGTCATTACTCCTAAAATGTCATTTGGGACAGGACATCACGCTACAACAACATTGATGCTTCGCAATCAATTATCGATAAATCATAATGGTAAAAATGTAGCTGATCTAGGATGTGGTACAGGAATCCTTGCTGTAATGGCCAAATTATTAGGAGCAAAGCAAGTTGATGCATGCGATATCGAAGATTGGTCTTGTGAAAACGCATTAGAAAATGCAGCACTTAATAATGTAGATGTTCGTGTTACTGTAGGTACTGTAAACGATATGGAAAAACTTGACGAATACGAAATTGTATTGGCCAATATTAACCGTAATGTTTTACTAGAAGAAATGCCTACTTATCAGAAACTTATCGCCAAAGATGGTTTATTATTATTAAGTGGTTTTTATACTGACGATCTGCCTATTATCTCTGAAAAAGCAAAATCTGTTGGTCTTTCTTTTGTTTCTCACCTAGAGAAAGACAATTGGGTTAGTGCTATATTCAAGAATTAAAATTATAATCAATATTGAGAGGTACAAAAAAATTCCATTTTGGAGTATTTTTTGCAATTCAAGCATACTAGTAGGCTGTAATTGATTTTGATGTCTATTACAGCCTTCAATCTTTTTAAAATCCTTCTTTTGAGACGTATGCCTTTAAAGCTAAAATATATATTCTTTTCTACTCTATTACTCCTTGGTTTATCATCTAAAAACCTTTTATGGGCCCAAACAGATGCGGAATCAGATTCAGTAATCAATAAATATTATCATCCTTTTACAGAGTACGATAGTTTTCTTGTTGACCTTAACTTATATCTTGAAAAAGGTGTGCGTTTAGGTAGTGATACTATAATGCTTGATTTTGAATCACATTGGGAAAATGGTGTGATTAACGAAACACAAAAAGAATGGATTTATAAGAGTACTAAAAGGATGCATAAAAACAGGTTGCAGTATCGAAAACAAGCTGCCCTGTATTATGGATGTTTAATGGCATTTTTAGACTCTGCAGGAAATGAAAATAAACAGTTTACAAGATTTCTCGAAATTGCAGATACTTGTTTGATTTCTTATTCACCAAAAGTAACACAAAACTTCTTCTATAAATCTAGACTTTTTCTGGAAAAAAGATTAATTGAAAAATCAAAATACACAACCATCGAGGTAAAAGGTGGAAATTATGAATTTACGCACGAACTCGCTGCAGATGGTTATGTGAGTGATAAAATGGTTGTTGAGATTAATACAGAACCCGAAAAAGAAGAACCAAAAGAAGATTGGTTTGAGGGAGATGGAAAGGAAGATGTTGCCAATCAAGATACAAGTACCGAAACCACAGATGATGGGTGGGGAAGTGATGACTCCTCAGAAGGTAATTCCTGGGAAGATGGCGGAAGTGTAGATTGGGGAGATGACTCCTCAAGTAGTGACGACTCCTGGGATTCGGGATCTGTAGATTGGGGAGATAGTTCTGGAACTGATTGGAGTTCTGATGATGGATCCTCAGATTGGGGAGGATCTTGGGGTGGCGATGATAGTAATATCCAAGATTATGATAGTGGCGATTCAGATACAGGAGCCCAAGCAGAAGAATATGCTTTTTCAGAGGATTGTAATGATCAAACTTCTGAAATTCAAAACTATGATCCTGGTATTACTCCGATGCCTCCATTGGAGGGACCAATGCTTAAAATTTTAGAGGCAGACCTTGTTATTTCAACAAAATTCGACACTGCTCTACTCGAACATACAGTTGGTACTTTCTTATTTAATTCTGATACAATTGTCTGTCAAGGTGGACGTTTTTATTGGGGAAATGTCAATTTTTCAAAAGATTCAGCGTGGTGTGAATTACCACACTTTCACTTTGACACGAGGGTAGCTTACATTGAAGCAGATCACGCCGAAATGTATTTCAGTCAATATCTAGATACTATTGCTATCGGTGCATTTACGTACAGAAGTGGTCACTATAATAAGTTCCCAGAAAAAGCTATTTATCCTCAATTTATCAGTTATAACAATGATTTAACTTGGAAAAATATACCTGAAGATATTGAGTTAAGAGGTGGTTTTGCCATAAAAGGAAAGCATACTGTCTCTAAAGCGGTCTCCAATGCTCCAACAGTAATCACTGTGAAAGATGAAGAAGATACTTTGTTTACTCTAAAAACACCAAAGGCAGTTAGAATTGATGACGAGGGGAAAATGATACGAACAAAATCAAGTGCCGTTGAAATTTTCTACTCTGATGATGATACTGTTGCACACCCTTCGGTCAATGCATTAATAAGTGTCAGTGACAGCACAAAAAATGCTTTCTTTAGAAAAACAACAGATATCTATCGTTTCAATCCTTTTACATTAAGTGCTCAGGATGTCAATGTTTATGCTGATGCAATACTTTGGGATTTAAAAGCTGATTCATTGGATTTCCGTATCACAGGTGGAGACAAAGTAGTTCCATTAATTGTGGAATCTCAAGACTTCTTTCATCCTGGTTTTGTTTCAAGAATTCAAGGTGTAAAAAAATTCCAACCTCTGATGATCATTGTAAATTACTCAAGATCACAAAGAAGAAGATGTTTTGATACAGGTCAATTAGCGATTGATCTTAAAATAAATGAAGAGCAATTTGATGAAAGTTTACAATCTATGGCCATCGATGGACTTGTCGAATATGATCCTTATTCTAAGATTGTCAAATTAAATCAAAAGGCTTATCAATATTATGATCGCTATTTCTTTGCTTCAAGTGAAAGAAGAAGAAATGCGATGACACGTTCTATGAACTTCGAAAATTTGAGTGCAATGCAAGAACATGCACTTGAAGAAAGAGATTTTGACAACTTAAGTATTGCCGCTCAACTTCCTTCTGATGGATTAGCGAATGCAACTTTAACTTTAGAAGATAGTTCAGAATTAAAACTAAGAAAAGTTCCCTATTTCCCTATTTCAGATTCACTAAGTGTATTTGTAATGCCTGATAGTGCAGGATTAGTAATTGAGGAAGATAGAAAAATGACATTTGGCGGCCAATTCAATGCAGGATCTTATATCTTCCGAGGTGAAGAATTTACCTTCAAGTACGATAGCTTTTTAATCAGCCTTACACAAGTTGATTCCATTAGTTTCATCGTAAAAGATAGCGTTACAGGAAAACCAGTAGAAGCACCAAATCCTTTAGTAGATACGGGTGGTACATTATTTATCAATAAACCTTTTAACAAAAGTGGTTTACTTAATGTTGAAGGATATCCATCATTTAATGCCACTTCTGATAGTAGCAAAGGTGGACGTATTTATTATGACAGACCTGCAATCTTGGGAGGTGCATATGACAAAAGAATTGTTTTCGAGCTAGATACTTTTACAGTAGATGCTTCGGTTATTCATAGTGATGTTTCATTTAATGGTGTCCTGAATACGGGTGGTATCTTCCCTACTTTTAAAGATGAAGTAGTTATGGACCCAGCCACAGGTATATTCGTATTAGATAGAAAAACAAACCATGATGAAACATGGGGAAGTGATAAAGGTTGGCCTATTTATGTGAAGAAGAAAAAAACAGAGCAAGGTGAAACTTTAGTAGGGAAAGGACATTTTGATGGGAATATCTCTTTAAATCAAGATGGTATTAGAGGTAATGGTGAATTAGAATATTTAGGAAGTGAATTTAGATCTGACGATTTTATCTTTTATTCTGATTCTGTAACAACAAAAGGTACACAAGGTATTATTGAATCTGATGTTCACCCAAGAGTTGAAATGAATACTTATGAGATGAAATGGTACGTTTACAGAGATAGTATGGCCTTTCACGGTAGTCAAGATGAACCTTTCAGCATCTATAATCAAGATATAAAATTCTCTGGCGACCTTGCACTATTACCTGACAAGGTATTTGGTTCTGGTGAAGTAAAAACGTCTGATTCAAGAAACCAATCTGATAATTTCAGATTCCAAAAAGAGGGTTATATCAGTAGACATTCTACTTTTGAAATTAACTCCAATATTGAAGGAAGTCCTTCTATGTTTGGTAAGGATATTAGAGTTGCTAGAAACATCACAGAAAATAAAGTATTGATTCGTACGGAAAGTAGTAATGGTGCTCAATCATCCTTAGTTTTCCCTTTTGTTAATTTTATTACTTCAATTAATGAAGCCCTTTGGGATATTGATAATAAAAATATCTATATGAGTGCTGACAATGGTTCAAAAGGTAAATTCATTTCCACTAAACCATCACAAGATTCTCTATTAATAGAAGGTGATTCAGCTAATTATGATCTTACTACTAATAAACTAAATATTTACAACGTAGATAAGATTAGAGTAAGTAACCTTTACATTGTCCCTGACTCTGCTAATAAAATCGTTAAGATCAGCAGGGATGCAACAATAGAACCTTTAGAAAATGCTCAAATCATTTTGAGTAGATACACAAAACTTCATACAATATATAATGCTAATGTTGAACTAATTTCTAGAAATCAAGTAAATGCTACAGGTGATTATCTATATAAGAATACGCTTAATGAAGAGAAAGTAATTAAAATAGATCGTATTGTTGCTAAGGAGTTTTACAATGATAATGTTGGTGAAAATACAATTCAAAATAGAGCGTATGGTATTATTGAAGAAGATGATCCATTATTATTTGTAGGAGGTTTAGAATACTATGGCAAAATTGGGTTAGTTGAAAACAAGAAAGTTGCCCGATTCAAAGATGGAAATGCTCGCTTACATATTCCTGGTGTAGACACACAATGGTTTAGTTATAATTCTACAAATGATGATGACGACACCGACTCAACTGCACATGTTATTGTAAATGATCAATTATTATCTACCAATGAAAATGTTCCTCTGATTACAGGTTTATTTTATGATAAGAAAAACGGTTATGTATATAATAGTTTTATTGAAAGACCTGATGGATATAGAAAAGAACACAGAAGACTTTTTGATATAGAAGGTAGATTAGAATTTGAATCTTTTAATGGAACCAGTGATAATGGTCGTTTCCATATCTTACCTCATAGTTATTTCAAAGCTTTAGAAGCCGGAGAAGAAGAGTTTTATGCTTCAATTTTTGGAAATTGGTTTAGTTTCGATCCCAAAAGAGAACAAATTACTTTCCGTGGAGCAATTGATTTATTAGCCCCAAATTCAAAAGAAAAAGTTCCTTCAATCAAAACTTCAGCTTCTGGTACTGCAATGCATGAAATTGATGAAATATCAATGAATGCTTCATTTGCAATTGGTCCTAAATTATCTTCTAAAATTTCAGGCACAATCATGTCCGACCTAAGGTCAAATAAAGAAGACGCTCCAAGGGTAATTCCAGAAGATTATGAAATCGATAGTTTAGGTAAACTTAATCATCAAATCGTTCCTTTATTTAATAGTAATCAATATAAAGATTATTTAAATGGACATGATATTGTACGATTACTTAATAATTATATCGTAATTCTTGATAATGAAATAGTTTGGGATAGTGAAAATTCAGCTTTCCACTCAGTGGGAGATAAAGTAAAATTACTTTCTGCTTTTGGAGATGATATCAATACAGAAATTACAGGTTTTATTGAAATTCCTAAAGACGAAACTAGAGGAGAAGGAGATCCTACAGACAGAGTGATCAATATTTTCCTAGAAGGCCCAACAGGAACTTGGTACCACATTAGACAAGATAAAGGAGAATTAAGTATATTTAGCTCTAACAAATCACTCATGGGTGAAATCAAAAAACAGAGTGATGTCAAAGTTGGAAGTGCTACACAAACTTTTGCTTTCTTAGAATGGTATTACAATACATATAAAGATGGTTCTGAAATTCCTTCTAAGTATGATATGGATTTATCTTCTTCAATGGAAGCTGAAGAAGAAGACACAAGCAATGGTTTTAAAGGTATTGACGAAGAAGAAAGCGGTGCTGAAGAGGAAGAAGAACAAATGGACAGCATTCCAGTTGACGATGAAGATGACGGGGATGATTTCTAAATAAATAAGCAATGACTAAACTTTTTTATCTACATACTACAATAATAGGAATTCTTATAAACAGCTTTATGTTTACTTCGGCTTTTGCTCAAACAGAGGAAAATGAAGAAAATTTAAAGCCTAAACCTATGGTTGTTGAAATGGACTCAATTGATGAGGATGCACCTACTATTGAATTAAACCCTGGTGCACCTGAAGAGCAACAATTGATTAAAAAGAAAAAAAAGAAGAAGAAAAAAGTTTTCTGGGGAATAAAAACCAAACGTGGATATACTAGATCCATGAGTAGAGGTAATGCTGTATTTGAATTATTTTATGTTTTACCAGAATATGAAAGTCCTAATAAATACGCCCCTTTAAAGTATTATTACAACCCTAAAGAGAGGAAAATAGAAAGAAAAACGACTTCTAATCCTAAATATGGTATTCCTCTTCATGGTTCTTATGTAAAAATTGTAGAAAAAGATACAGTGACAACAGGATACTTTTATAAAGGACTCTTGACGGGTCGTTGGGTGTGGTATGGAAGTAATAAAGAGATAAAAGACAAGAAATTCTATTACATGGGATTTCCAAAAGAATCTGAAATTACTTACTATGACTCAAAACAAAGTAAAGTGAAAGAAGTCATTCCTTACCAACATGGTGAATTAAATGGCATTTATCAATCCTTTTACGAAAGTGGTAATAAAAAAGAAGTGGGTAGTTATAAATATGGCTACAAAGTAGGAGACTGGACGGAGTATTATGATGTCCTTGATAGAAGAGGAAGGCAACGTAGAAAAAAATTAACCCAATACAGAAATAAAAACAATGTCTATAAAAAGGATTATTCCGGGCCAAAAGTGAAATATGAATGGGATGAAAAGGGCAAGGTGGTCAGTAAGGGTAAATAAATAAGAAAAAAGTTTACCTTTGTAAAAATTATAGCAAAGTCAATCAGAGATGTTAGATAAACTCGAAAAAATAAAAGAACGCTTTGATCAAGTAAGCGAGGATTTGGTGAAGCCTGAGACTGTCTCAGACATGAAATTATATGCCAAATTAAACAAGGAGTACAAAGATTTACAGAAAGTTGTCGAAAAATACTTTGAGTATAAAAACATGCTTGAAGGTATTGATGAGGCTAAGCAAATATTAGAAGAAGAGAAAGATCCTGAGTTACGTGAGATGGCTAAAATGGAACTTGATGAACTTCAAGATGGAATTCCAGGTATAGAGGAGGAGTTAAAAATGTTGTTAATTCCTAAAGATCCTAATGATTCTAAAAATGCTATCTTTGAAATTAGAGCAGGTGCAGGTGGTGATGAAGCTTCAATTTTTGCAGGTGATTTACTTCGTATGTACCAACGTTTCTGTGAAAGACATAAATGGAAATTGAGTATCACTGACTTTGTTGATGGTACTTCAGGTGGTTTTAATAAAATCGTAGCCAACATACAAGGCGAAGATGCTTATGGTATGTTGAAATATGAAGCAGGTGTACACCGTGTACAACGTGTTCCAGCTACAGAATCTCAAGGACGTATCCACACTTCTGTAGCTTCGGTTGCAGTTCTTCCAGAAATGGACGATGTAGAAATTGAATTAAATATGTCAGATATCCGTCGTGATGAATTCTGTTCTTCTGGGCCTGGTGGACAATCAGTTAACACTACATATTCTGCGATTCGTTTAACTCACCTTCCTACTGGTATTATTGTACAATGTCAGGATGAAAAATCAAAGTTGAAAAACTACGATAAGGCGTTAAAAGAATTAAAGTCTCGTCTTTATGCTATCGAAGAGAAGAAACGTCAAGAAGAGATTGGAGCTGAGCGTAAATCAATGGTAGGTTCTGGTGCTCGTTCTGATAAAATTCGTACATACAACTACCCTCAAGGTCGTGTAACTGATCACCGTATTAACCACTCTGTTTTCAATTTACCAATTGTAATGGATGGTGATATTCAAGACTTCATCGATCGTTTACGTATCGCTGATAACTTAGAAAAAATGGAAAACAGCGGTTTAGCTTAATCCATCAATTATAAAAGAAATCCCTCATTTGGCAATATGCATAAATGAGGGATTTTTTATATAGATAAGTAAGTAAGTCCTGTTTTGCTAGATAGTTCCTAAATCATTTTTCAATTTACAGAACTAAAAGGTTCGGTTTTATACGTAATTGTATAATTGAATTTAAACCTTTATTGGATACATATAACATATTACAATCACTTTTCTTTTATAGAGTCTATTAATGCTTTTATTTATCCAATCTGAAAATTAGAAAGTTGTTTGTAACTTGTAGCTCAAATAAAATTATCTTATGAAAAAATACGGTTTAATTGGATATCCTTTGGGACATTCCTTTTCGAAAAAATATTTTACTAAAAAATTCCAAAAAGAAGGAATCGAAGGTTGTGAGTATGAGCTTTATGAATTAGAAAAAATAGATATTTTCTCTGATCTAGTAGCAAATAATGATTTATTTGGATTAAATGTTACGATCCCGTACAAACAAGATATTATCCCTTTTTTAGATCGTTTAGACCCTGCTACAGCAGGAAAAATAGGAGCTGTCAATGTGATAAAATTTGAAGAAGATGGCACTAAAACGGGCTATAATTCAGATTATTATGGATTTAAGACTTCATTGCTAGATTTTCTTCCGAATACTAAATTCAAAGCATTAATTTTAGGAACAGGAGGTGCTTCAAAAGCGATTAAAGTTACTTTAGAAGATTTGGATATTCCTTATCAATATGTTTCTAGAAATAGAACAGAAGAAAGCATTGCTTACGCAGATGTCACGGAAGAAATTTATACGACACATACTTTAATCATCAATACAACTCCATTGGGAATGCACCCAAATGAAGGAGTTGCACCGAAATTACCTTATGATTTAACGACTGAAGATCATTATTTCTTTGATGTAGTTTACAACCCTGAGGTGACTGAATTTATGAAGTTAGGTGCTGAAAAAGGAGCTAAAACAATGAATGGCCTTGATATGCTTATCGGTCAAGCTGAAGCTTCATGGAAAATATGGAATTCATAAACTATCAATAGTTATAAATCCAAAAAGGTCAACTGATTTCAAATATTCAGTTGACCTTTTTTCTATTTCAATTTCTCATTGTTTTTATGTCTGTCAGCATCTCGAATCGACTTCTTTTCTAGATTCTTTTCTAAAGCTTCCGTTAAATCAATTCCTGTCTGATTCGCTAGGCATACTAAAACAAATAAAACATCGGCCATTTCATCTGCTAGATTTACATCTTCATCCGATTTCTTAAAAGATTGTTCTCCATATTTTCTAGCCATTATACGAGCAACTTCACCAACTTCTTCCATTAAGATTGCTGTATTTGTTAGTTCATTAAAATAACGAACGCCTGTCGTGTTGATCCATTTATCAACAACTTTTTGTACTTCCTCTAAAGTCATGATTATATCTATTTTGTATGGAACAAAAATAGGAGTTAAATAGAAAAAAATAAGGTTTAATTAGATTTACTTAGAGAGTTTAAGTTTACTTTCTTTTGATAAAAGTATTGCGTTAGAAATTTGAATTGGATAAGAAACTGTTGGGTATAAAAAAAGCCCTTAAGGGCATCATATCTTGTTGTCATCATGTCGACTTCCCACTCATTGGAAAGTCGGGTATTATTTAAGCTCCTTGCTTAATTGTACCCTTTATCTCTTTAGAGATTGTTTCTACTTTTTTCTTTGGCTCTGCTACTGCAATTCTTACAGGAAAGCCTGTTGCTGTTGTTGTTATAATTGTTCTTGTTTTCATTTTTTTGTATTTAAATTATTTGTTTGTTTTGATTACGATTGGAAAACCTGTTGCTGAAGTAACGATTACTGTATTTTTCATAATTTTTAATATTTAATTAGTTATACGAATTATTTTACTGTTTTAATTACAATTGGAAATCCAGTTGCAGTAGTTGTTACGATTGTGTTTTCTGATCTTTTCATTTTTCTTTTTGTTTTATTGTTTTCATTATTATTACACGACAAAGGTGTAGGAAAGTTTCGACTTAATAAAGTGTCATAATACAATTAATAGCTAAATGAACAAAATATTAACAGTGTTCAATCATACACTTTATTATATATTATTTTATTTAATACTATACTTAATAAAGAATAATATAGAAGTGTACTCTTATCTTTTGTAGAATGTATGTAAGTGTCTGATCGTACACTTATTAGAAAAAAGTTATGTTAATTAATTGTTAAAGTTTTTTCATTAGAAATTAAGCAAAAAAAAGCATAGAGAAACGATTGATCTCTATACTCTTCTATATATTCTGGGTAAAGAATTTTCTGTACTGTACTTTATTTATTCTACTTTTGTTTTCTTATTCTACTTAGTTGAGTTGGTGTAACTCCTATTAGTGAAGCAATTACATGCAAAGGGTACTTTTCTAAATAATCAGGATAATTCTCTAAAATATTATCATACCTTTCTTTTGCTGAACCTGCAGTAAACAATATTTGATTTTTACCAATCTCTATCATATCTGCAACTAGTTGTTTTCTTAGAACAATATTCAACATCAAATTGGTTTCAAGCACCTTCCTAAATTTTTCTATAGGAGTAACCAGTAAAGTCACATCTTCTAGACATTCGATCCCAATTGCTGATTCTTTTGGACATTCAGAAATGTAAAAATCAGTAAAAAATGAAGATTTGTCTCTTATTCTTAAAGTCACACTTTCTCCATCATCTTTAAGATTTACAATTCTGATTGCTCCTTTCTCCATGAAAGCTATTTCAGTTGCTTTTTCAAATGGCTTTTTAAAGAACATACCTTTTTTATATGTCTTTTCTTCAAAGATGTCTAATACACTTTCAATTTCTATTTCATTTGGCTCAGCAACTTGATCGATAATATGTTTCTTTAAATAGTCTTTCATTCTTTGTAAAGTAACAATGAATAAATAGCGATAAGTATCGTATCTGTACTAACACTATTTTATTCTTCTTATTAATTGTTCATTGAAAATTAATTAGAAATGGATGAAAATTTGGTCACAAATCATGTAATTAGTTGACTTTATTCATCATTCTTATTTTCTATTTAGCTTAAGAAAGGATCTGAAATTTGAGTGCAAAAGTATAAAATTGACCAAAAAAAATTGCTCAACATATGTTGAAAAATAAAATGTAAGGCAAAGAAAAAGAGACTTTCGTCTCTTCTATTATTTATTGTAAGCTAATATGTTTTTTGCCATCCCAGGAAAGACAAATTCATGAAATGGGAGTACTAAATACCAATATATTCTACCCCAAACACCTAAAGGTCTAAATGTTGCCTTTTGTTCTAACCATTGTTTTCCATCCTTGTTTTTTATTCGAAATTCCAACCATGCTTCTCCGGGCAACTTCATTTCAGCAAACAATAAAAGTCGTTGGTGCTTCTTATCTGCTAAAATTACTCTCCAAAAATCCAATGCTTCACCCGTTTTTAAATCTGACTGACTTCTACGACCTCTTCTCAATCCGACACCACCTACAAGTTTGTCCATGAATCCTCTGATCTTCCACATCCAAGTTCCATAATACCAACCTCTATTTCCACCAATAGACCATACATTTTCTAATACTTCTTCAACAGGTCTATCGATTGGGTATTTTCTAAAATCAACAAAACAACCATACTTGGGCACTTGTATAAGATCTAAGAAGTCTTCTCTAATGGGTCCTATTATGGATTCTTTCCAACTAGATACTACTTCGTTTTGTGCAATTTTTTGGAAAGCCCCCTCTAATGCCTCTTTGTAAGACATTAATTCAATGGGAACAACTTTTTGAATATCATCATTTTGACAGATAACTTCATTCCCCATACTTTCTACTAAGCTTCTTGCTAATGAGTACGTTGTAGAAGTCACAAAGTAAAGCCAATAGGAGGACAGGTTTGGAGTGAATACAGGAACAACTAAAATTCTTCTTTGTAAACCTCTTACCTTGGCAAACTGCAGTAGCATTTCTTTGTAGTTCAAGACATCACGACCACCGATATCAAACACTTTGTTATAGGCTTCTTCTTTAAGCATAACGCCCATTAAATAATCCATGACATTTCGTATAGAGATCGGTTGACATTTAGTCAATAGCCACTTTGGAGCTACCATAACGGGTAATTTTTCTACTAAATCACGAATGATCTCAAAGGATGCTCCTCCAGAACCTATAATAATTGCAGCTCTCAAAACAGTCAAAGCACACCCTGCTTCTCCAAGCACTTTTTCGACTTCTACTCTTGACAACAAATGCCTAGATAACTTTTTAGAGTTAGCAATACCTCCTAAATAGATGATTTGTTGACAAGAAGTAGTTTTGATATAATCTCTAAAATTAACTGCTGCCTTTTTTTCCATGTCTTCAAATGAAGAAAAAGAGTTTCCCATAGAATGCACCAAATAATACGCTACATCAAAATCAGTAGGAATATTTTTTAATGAATCAGCATCTAATAAGTCTCCTTTGACAACGGTGATAGCATCTAAAAAAGAAAAATCGAAATCCTCAAAATCAAAACGTCTCGGGTCTCGACAAACACAAATGACTTCATGCCCTGCCTCTACTAAAAGTGGTAATAGTCTTCGTCCAATATATCCTGTGGATCCGGTTAGTAAGATTTTCATATAATTTAATGGGCTGTTACATAATGCATAACAAATTTGTCTCACAAATTGTTGTCGAAATCATTTTTTTCATCAAAATAATTAGCTTTTAATCATCTTGTTTAATAACAAACATAACTTTTGGTTATATCTTATAAATTTAAGTTGTTTAATATTGAACTAAACAAGATCGCCTTTGTATTATCAATTAATCAAAATAATGATAGTCATGTACAAAAGTTTATTATTTATTTTCTCGCTCTTCCTATTTATTAATCATACAACATTAGCTCAAGACAGTACAAAAGTTGAAAAGACTGAAGAAGAAGTCGACGCTAGTAATCCGCTTTCTAAAGGTTTAAATGCTTATCAAATTGGACGTTTCAAACCTAATAAAGTTGAGATGCAAAACATTGTAAATTATACGACTAGTAAGTGGTTTATTAGAGCAGCTGTAGACTATACTAAACCATATGATGGACAAGTTAGTTATGGTTCTTCAAGTTTTATGGTATCAAGAGTTTTTGATTTCGCTAAAAACAGTGAAAATTGGAAAGTACAAACTGGTTTTGGTGTAGTGGTTTCTAACTCAAGTGCCAACGGAAATGCTATAGGTATAAACTTTGTAGGTGTTCAAATGAACCAGAAATGGAAATTTGTCGAATTATTGACTTACCAATCAAACGGTACAATTGAAGCACAATATGGTGCTTATTACAAATTCTCAAATAATGGTAATTGGGAAGTAAGAACACATCCTAGAATGTTATTTAATACACAGACAGGAGTTCATGAAATTCCAGTAGGAATCGGTTTAGGTCATACAGTCAGAACTCAATCATTTACAACATATATATATTGTGAACCAGAGTATGATTTATACAATAATGAGTATTTAATATACTCAGGTATCAAATTTATATTCTAGTTTGTTCACCCAAACATAAATTAAAGCCTTTTCTTATTCATTTTGTTAGAAATTAACTAACTTCTCGTGAATTTTGAAAAGGCTATTAATTTATTAACCCATAAATAATAGCATAACGAACTTTTAATAGAATAATATTTCTTAATAAACTCAACTGAATAATTTGCATCATCGTTATTTTGTTTAATAGCAAACAACTTTATATTTACAAATCATTCTTAAAAATATTTCTTCAAATAGATACTAAATATTAATATCGTGACAGCATTAGAATCAATAAAACAGTTACAAGATCAGATCTCTAAATCTATTATTGGTCAAGAGAAAGTTGTAAATCGAATTATTTCTTGTCTAATCTCAGATGGTAATTTACTACTTGAAGGTCTTCCTGGTTTAGCCAAAACAAGGGCAATTAATAGTCTAGCTAAAAATATGGATTTAGGTTTAAGCAGAGTTCAATTTACGCCTGACTTACTACCTTCAGATATTACAGGCACTGAAATTTATCAAAGTCAAGGTGAGGAAAATTTTGTATTCCAAAAAGGACCTATTTTCAATAACCTTATCCTAGCCGATGAAATTAATCGTGCACCTGCTAAAGTACAATCTGCTTTGTTAGAAGCAATGCAAGAAAGACAGGTGACTGTTGCAGGTAATACTTATGAGTTGCCTAAACCATTCTTTGTAATGGCAACGCAAAACCCGATTGAACAAGAAGGAACTTATCCTCTTCCAGAAGCTCAAATGGATCGTTTCTTAATGCATGTCATTGTTAATTATCCAACTGAAGCGGCAGAATTAGAAGTTTTACGCTTGGTAAGAAGTGAAGAAAAATTTGCTGAAGAGAAAAAAGAAAAGAAAGAAGTAGAGAAGCTTCCAAAAGAAATTGTATTTGATGCTCGTAAAGAAGTACAAGAAGTACATGTTTCTGAAGCTATTGAAAAATATATCGTGGCTTTAGTTTATGCCACTAGAACTCCTGAAAAGTATAGTGAAGATCTTGCGAAATGGATCGATGTGGGATGCTCACCTCGTGCAACAATTGCACTAGACAAAGTGGCAAGAGTTCAAGCTTGGCTTAATGGACGAGATTTTGTAAAGCCAGAAGATATTCAAGAAGTAATCAAAGATGTTTTCCGTCACAGAATTGTAAGTAGCTTTGAAGCCAATGCTTTAGGTATTACAAAAGAACAAATCATTGATGAATTAATCAGCAAGGTTGCTGTCGCTTAAACCTTCCTATTATGCATAAATCAGATCAAGAAAATCAAAATTCAGGTTATGTAACCCTTCATGAATTGCACGGTATGCAGTTTGAAGCCTCAGGCTTTAGCTTTTTACCAAAATACAAAGTGCAATCCTTATTGGCGGGTCGACATAAATCTGCTATGAGAGGTCGAGGTTTAGATTTTAAGGAGGTTCGTCAGTATGTTCCTGGTGATGATATTCGAAATATTGACTGGAAAGTCACTGCTCGTACACAAAAGACGTATACAAAAGTATTTTCGGAAGAAAGAGAAAGACCTGTTTTACTTGTTGTTGATCAATCTTCCTCTATGTTTTTTGGTACGCAAGAATATTTAAAATCAACTATTTCTGCTCATTTAGCGGCATTAGGCGCTTGGAGAACAGTAGAAGTAGGAGATAGAGTAGGAGCGTTTGTTTTCAATGACACCAAGTATGAAAATATACGTCCTCAAAGAAGCTCTACAGCTATTCTTTCTATGCTGAAGACTATTGAGGTCTATAATAATGCCTTGAATGCTCAACAGCCTCCTTATTCTAAAACATTGATTTTAGAGAGTGTTTTTCAAAAAATTAGAAGTACTGTCAATCATGACTATCTTATCATTATCATGTCAGATTTGAGAGGTATTTCGGATAAAACTATTCATCATATTTTCAATTTAAAACATCATAATGATGTGATGGTATTTCATATTGAAGATGAATGGGAAAAAGAACTTCCAATGAGAGCAATTTCGCTTTCGAATGCTGACCGACAAGTATCTATTGAAAATGGAATGAAAAAGGTGAGAGAAAAACAAAGAAAAGCTTTCGCTAATGAAAAAGAAATGCTTGTAGATCAATTTGCCGAATACGGTATTCCAATACTTACTTTTAACACAAAAGAAAGAGCAGGAAATCAGTTGAGAGATTTATTAAAAGATCATAAGTAATCAAAATATAATACTTCTATTTTAAGTATTTAGCGTTAGCGTCACTTGGAATTAATTATGGTAGAAGTCTCTTGACTTCTATTAGAAGTATTAATATTAATGCATTTTGAAGTCAGGAGACTTCTTTAATATATAGGTCCAAGAGACGCTATCGCTTAACTCTTGAACCAGAAAAAATAAAAGATTATTAAATTATGCTTCAAGACTCCTTACAAATACTGAAGGACTCTACTCAATTAGCTAATGAAGTATTAGACTTCATTCCACCAGAGAAGGTCGATATGTCTTCTACTGGTCCAGGATGGTATATTCTGGGAGGAATCGTTGCTGTACTTTTATTTATTATTGCAGTCAGAGCATATATCAACTTTCTTAAGAATACTTACAAAAGAGTAGCTATTCGTGATATTGAAACTGTTGTCACTAATCAACTTTCACTTCAGGAAAGTGTCTATCAAATAAATACTACATTAAAAAGAGTAGCCATTACTTCCTTTGATCGTGAACAAGTAGCCCATCTTAATGGTCAAGCTTGGATTGAATTTCTCAATGCACATTGGAAAAGTAATTTTACAGATAAAGAAAGTGAATTATTAATGAATGCTGCTTATATGAAGCCTTCGGAAAATAATTCAGAAGTACTTTCGCATTTGATTTTATCATCAAAAAAATGGATTAAAAATCATGTATGAGATAGCCTACCCGTGGATGTTTGCACTACTTCCCCTGCCGCTTCTCATTTGGTGGTTGGCACCTGCATTTAAACAGAAAAAAGATGCTTTGTACTATCCAAAATTTGATGAATTGACAGAAGCTACTGGTTTGAAACCAAAGAAAAGTGCGACAATTCTTAAAAGAAAATGGTTTCAATACCTTGTCAATTTCCTAGTTTGGGGATGTGTAGTGACTGCACTTTCAAATCCTCAATACATCGGAAAACCTGCTAAGAAAGTAAAAAACGCTAGAAATATGCTGATCGCTGCTGACATCTCTATGAGTATGAATACGACCGATTGGTTTGATGACAATGGAAATCGAATTACAAGATGGAAAGCAGTTCAAAATGTTTTAAATGATTTCATCGACAAAAGAGAAGGTGACCGCATCGGCTTGATGATGTTTGGAAGTGATGTTTTTGCCCTGCCTTTTACACCGGATTTGAATATCATCAAACAAACAATTGATGAGACAGGAATTGGAATGGCCGGACACAAAACAGCTGTTGGAAATGCTATTGCTTTGTCTACTCAAGTTTTTGAGGCGGATTCTATTGACCAAAGAGTAATGATATTACTAACCGATGGTCAAGATAGTGGAAGTGAGATTGTACCTATTACTGCTTCTCAAATGGCAGCCGATGATAGTATTAAGATTTATACAATTGGTATTGGTACCAAAAAGAGTGCAGCCTATGAACTGGATGACAAAACGCTCACTATGATCGCCAAAAATACAGGTGGAGAATATTTTAATGCAGGAAATGTAGAAGAGTTAAATAAAATCTACGATAAACTGAATGAAATGGAGCCTATTCAATTTGAGGATGAAGGTTACAGACCGACTCGATTGTTATTTTATTATCCATTAGGTATTGGATTTTTACTAGCAATGTCTCTTCAGTTCATTACTATTTTAGTTCAATTTATTACTTCACTAAACAAACGAAAATCATGACAGAAATAGATCAATTTTTCGAAGGGTTTTCGACAAATATTCATTTTATCAGACCCGAATTTCTTTGGGGATTAGTACCTATTGGAATTTTATTTATCCTATCATGGATTTCAATCCGTGAAGCTGAAGCATGGAAAAAATTAGTGAATCCTCGTTTATTAAACCTTTTAATCATAAAGGGAAATAAAAGAGGTGCTTGGTTTCCTAAAATGCTGATGGTACTTACTGCTACTTTAATTGTAGTTGCCATTGCTGGTCCTACTTGGAAAAGAGTAGATAAGCCAGGAAATCAAACGGAAGCTAAAGTAATCATCGTTTTGGATATGAGTAGATCTATGCTCGCTACAGATATTGGACCGAGCCGTTTGGAACGTGCCAAAATGAAAATCAAGGATTACTTGAAAACCAATCAAGGAGTACAAACGGGGTTGGTCGTTTATTCTGGTACTGCTCATGAAGCATTACCTCCTACAAAAGATTATAAAACATTTCGATCAACATTAGATGCATTAAGTCCATCCAGTATGCCTTTGCAAGGAAGTAATTTACCTGAAGCATTACATTTGACAGATAAAATCTTAGAAAATACAGATGCTCCAAGTTTTGTATGGGTTATTACTGACGATATCAACGCAGCAGATGTTCAAGCTTTTGGTCAAAAAACAGGTACAAAAGATCGTTATGATTTATTGGTATTAGGTACTCCACAAGGAAGTGGCATTCCTTTATATCGTAATCGTTTATTAAAAGATAAAAAAGGAAAGGTTGTAAATGTGAGTTTAAATACGGCACAATTACAAAATGTAATTGCCATGCCTCATGTACATCTTATTCCTTTTACTTTAGACAAAACCGATATTGAACTTTATGCGAAAACAATTCAAGAGAATTTAGTTTTTACAAAAGATAGTACGAAAGCGGAAGAGGATTGGGTTGACGCTGGATATTATCTATCCTTTATCGTTGCATTTTTCGTTTTATTCTGGTTTAGAAAAGGGCTTTTGGTACAATGGACATGGATCTTATTATTACCCATATTCTTTGTAGGGTGTGATAGTGTAGACCAATTACCAAAAGAAGATCTAAAAGTAGAAGATTTCTTTTATACAAGAGATCAGCAAGCACAAAAATTATTAGATAAAGGTGATTCCTCTGCTGCTGCAGTGACTTTCACAAATCAATCCCAGGCAGGTTATACCTACAGCAAGATGGGAGATTATGAAAAAGCGGCAGATGCCTATGCTCAAGATATCACTGCTGACAACATGTATAATTTAGGAGTATCCCAAGCAAAATTAGGCAATTGGGAAGCGGCACAAAAAGCTTTTCAAATGGCATTAGATATCAATCCTGAATTTAAAGAAGCAAAGAAAAACCTTTCCATTGCGGATGAGCAAATGCGAATGATAAACATCCATATGTCTGAGGCAAGTAAGCTGAATCAAGACAAAACAATGAAAGGGAAGAAATATGAGCCTGAAGCGGGTGAACAAGAGCAAGAATCAGCTCAACATTCAGACCGTAAAGGAGAAGGTGATAGTGAAACCATTACAGAAACGGGAGAAAAAGAGGTAAATCCTACGATGGAAGAATTGTTGCAAATGCAGTTTTCTGAAACCAAACAACAATCCAAAGCGAGTATGATTCGTCAGGTGAAACTAGACCCTGCCATGTATCTCCGCAAGAAGTTTCAATATCAATACCTAACGAATGAAAACAAGCCTAAAAAATCAGATCAGTCATGGTAAGAAAAAGTATTTTAATCGCATTGACTTTCCTTTGGGCTGTTTCTGGTTATGCTCAACAAAAAGTCAATTTATTTACCACCACCAAAATCAGTCAAAAACAAGTGATGGTAGGCCAGCCGTTTAAGGTAAAGCTATCTATTTATACAACGACTTGGTTTACAGAAGGACTAAATTTTGAAGACTTTCAACTACCAAACGCCTTAATGGTAAAAGACGGTAGAGCCATTCCTAACTCATTAAAAATTGGGAAGTACCAATATTCAGGTGTTGAACAAACCTATTGGGTATTTCCATTTGCGGCAGGTGATAATGTATTTCCATCATTAGAATTAGAAGTTACTACTCCTGACCCAGGTGATTTCAAGGGAAAAAAGCATAAAATTCACACTAAAGAAAAGACGATAAAAGTAGTTCCGCCACCTGTAGGAGAAGATCCAAAATCATGGTTGGTTGCTTCTAGCGTACGTATTTCAGATACTTGGAATAAAGACCTTTCCAAGGTCAAAGTAGGAGATGTCTTAAAAAGAACTGTTAGAATTACAGCAGGAAGTACTTTAGGACCGATGATACCTGTACGAGAATATGATTCTCTGAGTTGGGCTGGTGTTTATCCTGAACATCCTACCAATAGTAATTACAACAAAGACAATTACATTTCAGGTACACAAAAACAAGTCATCACTTATCTTGTACAAGAAGCTGGTGAGTTTGAAGTGCCAGGAATCACAGTTCGTTACTATAATCCTTACTCAAAAAAGTCAAAGGATATTTCTTCAAAAAGTAAAACGATTACAATTGAAGAAAACCCTAATTTGAGTATGCTACAATCTCTTCAAGATAGCTTAAATAAACTCAATCAAGTTCCTGAAGAAACGACTAAAGCTCCTCAAAAAACGTGGAGAGATTACGTACCGAAACAGTGGAAAGCCATCCTAATTGGTTTATTTGTTCTTTGGTTATTCTATAAAATCAGACCAATCAAAAGAATTCGTAAACGATTAGAGGACATCCGTTCTACTTCTACCTACAAGGAGAAACAAGCCTATGGAAAATTGAGAAGTGCCATTAAGAGTGGAAATATTGAACAAAGTATTCAAGGTTTCTATCAATGGATCAACACCCTTCCAAATCAAAGTGTAAGTAATTATAAGGAGACTTTACATCAAGCTGTATTGAATGATAAACTCAGTGATCTAATTGCTGAAATATCAGAAATTAAATACAATCAAGGTGGTTCTGTCATTCCAAAGAAATTGAAATCTGCACTCCTTGATCAACTCAATTGGGATCGTAAGATTATCCTTCAGGTGAAAAAGAAAGAGAGTTACAAGGAAAGAAAAACGAAGGAATTGGAGGATTTAAATCCTTAATTAATGAGCCCGTGATGAAAAATCATGGGCTTTTTCTTAATATATTCTTTTTAAAAATTTTCTTTCTTCTTTAGGTAAAGATAAAACCAACTTATCAAAAGCTCGAACATTATTCTCTGATCTAACTTTATCTATTTTCTTTAGATTGATATTATAAATTTGGAATAAATAATTAATTCTGATTCGATTATATAAGTCTAACTCTCCATCACTAAGAATAGCATAAAACTTTGAGTCTATTTCGTCTAAATTTTCAACTCTTGTTAAATTTCCTCCAAGAGTATGAAGGCAAGGGTAAATATTATTAGAGATTGGATTCTCAATATCTAATGTAATACCTATAAAGAAATCAAAAATATTAATATTCATAACTTCTAACTCTTTTACCTTCGAAAAAGATATATCAGTAAAAGGCTCATAGAAACCATTTTTAAGAACTTCAGGTTCATAACATGTTAGATAAAAGTCTGGATATGATTCACACATATTATTCACATGACATCTAAAAAAAAGATCTTTATTCAACGTATTAGCAACCAATCTAAAAATCTCTTGATAATGATTATTATCTACATTATCCCACCCACATGCTATCTTGATAATTGATCTAGATCTCTTAAAATACAGAGCGGTTTTTGGTGAATCATACTTTTCAACATAATACTCTAATAATTCCGTTCCAAATCCATAACTTGGTACAATACCACTGTTTACTTCATACATATTATAAGCCTCATCAATAGCTAAATTGAATAGGTTTTGAAACTCCAAAGTTGTTACTATTTCTTGTTCTGTCTTTCCTTCTTCTGTTGCTTTATCGATATATTCATTAAACTTTATAATATAATTATTTGATCCTTCTTCAGGAAAACGTTTTTCCTCTAAAAGTATAGCATGATTAGTATCAATTAAACTATAACTATATTCTATCATTCGAGCGTACTCTTCCTTTAATTCTATTGAATGAAAGTCTTCAGTAAAATAAAATACATCAAGAGTGTTAGCTTGCTTTAGGGAATTATTGTCTGAATAAATATATGCGTATTCGCCTTTAAGGTCATCATTTTTATATTTGGCAAAATTGGCGATCATTTGTGGATTCTTTTTATTAGAAAGGTCTGCTAAGTAAAAGTAGAGTTCTGAATTAGGTCTTGTTAATGATATACAGCTAGAATCATAAATAACTTCTTTATGTACAATTACTTTCTCTAATACTTCTCTTTTTAAATATTTTATTTTAAAATCTTCAAACAAAATACCTTTTTCAAGATCTTCTTTAACTAGATCAGCTGTATCTGATTCAAATTTAAAATAGTATCCCTTTGATTGTTTTTTAGTAAAATATTTTCTGCTTAATTCTGAATTATTCAAGACGGATGTGATAGAATCAACCACATTCTTAAAATAAGATATAGTAGAATCTGGATAAATCATTCCATTGGAATATAAGTTATCTTTTTGTGCGATAAGTAAACAGTTAGAAAAAAGAAAGAGAAGAAGGAAGAGTATTAGTTTTTTCATGATTTTGCTATCTTACCTTTAATTTAAAAAATTATTTATGCACAACAATAATATGTAATACTATTTATGAAACTAGGCAAACTACTTTTACTCTCTCTAATTATCATTTCGGCATGTCAACAACCTAAAAAAGAAAAGGAAAATGACACTGAAATAGAATTAATTGCTATTCAAGAAGATCCAAATGAAGGCAACATTCAACTTCATAAAGACACTATCCCTATTATTGAAATTGGGAATCATCCACCAGAAAATAAAGTTATAGAGGAAGAGGATTGTGTTTTTAATAATGATATCAAAGGTATTTCTACAGATTGGGCTCAAGAATTGGAGAGTATAAAATAAACGCTGTCCGTAATTTTTAAATTTTATATATTGAAAATTATGGCAAAGCAATCACAAAAAGAGAGTGCTGAGTTT
>NZ_JBSWYJ010000054.1:0-33424 GCF_056161045.1 Flammeovirga sp. AWQ4_249 | reverse complement strand
AAACTCAGCACTCTCTTTTTGTGATTGCTTTGCCATAATTTTCAATATATAAAATTTAAAAATTACGGACAGCGTTTATTTTATACTCTCCTTTTTTTATGTCCTCATAAAAGGTTTATTCTACTGGAGCTGTTGCCTTGAAAAGAACAGCCTCAGCATCTGTTGTAATTTTGTAATCTGCATCTACTAAAAGCACTGCTACTTCACCACGTGAAAGTGTTAAAGTCTCCTCTCCTTCTGCAATTGTAGCTTTACCTTCTGAAACTATAATAATTTGTGCTGTTTTAGCAACATGATGATAAGTATCTCCTTTCTTAATAGAAATTCTACTTAATTCAAAATCAGGAGCAGGGCTTTTATAAATTCGCTCAAGTCCATCAGCTTGTTGCTCTCCCTTCATCACATTTGGATGCGTTTCATCAAAAGTAACATGCTTTAATAATTCAGGAACATCAACATGTTTTGGAGTTAAACCACCTCTAAGTACGTTATCAGAGTTGGCCATTAATTCCATATTTTGTCCTTCCAAATAAGCATGTGGAAGTCCTGCATCTTGGAATACTGCATCTCCTATATCAGCTTTTACAATATTAAAAAAATAGATAGAATAAATTCCTCGATCTAAATCTTCTCCTTCATTTTGTAATGCTACTGACTTCGCTGTCCAATAGTCCGGTGAAGACTTCTCTAGTTTACCTTCTTTGTAAAGAGGCATTACTCTATCTACCAGAGAGCGTAACTTGCCATTAACTTGCTCAGGTGTATATTCCATCACAGTTTTATACAGCTCATAATACCCTCCTTTTTCAAAAACTTCAACCAAATCAGAAAATTCCGGTACCTCTTGAAGTACTTTGGTTAATTTTTCTTTTGGCAAAAATCCATGTAAAAGATAAAACTCTGATAACGCCACCATAATTTCAGGTTTATGGTTATCATCTTTATAGTTTCTATGAGAGGCTGTTAATGAAATACCTTCTTCATTTTCTCTTTTAAAGCCTTTTTCAGCCTCTACCTTAGTAGGGTGAACTTGGATAGATAAAACATCTTTTACATCCAATACTTTAAATAAGAAAGGTAAACGACCAAACTTTTCGTTGATATAATTTCCTATAGTACCTTTGGGATCGTCCGCAATCATTTTATTTAAGAATTGAGACTCTCCTATTTGGGCAGGTGCATTGTTGTGAGCACCCATCCAATACTCAGCATACGGCTTATCTTCTTGAGAAATTGATATTAATTCAGGGATAAAAGAGCTTCCTCCCCATGCATAGTTTTGCACCACACCTTTTAATGGAAATAACTTTGCCATTGTACTATTGGTAAATTGTCGTCTATAATATTTTATCTTTGAACCATCATATTTGAAAATAACTTTGGTTCAAAACCATACAAAAATAAGAATAATTATTACTTAATTGTAACATGAAATCAAGATGAATACGGATTTCTACGCATATGAATAAATATCAAACTTTTCATTTTAAAAAATTCGAAATTGTTCACCAAAATTCAGCAATGAAAATCGGTACAGATGGAATTTTACTAGGGGCTTGGGCTAATTTAGATGGGTGTAAATCTTTATTAGATGTCGGTACAGGTTCTGGTTTAGTGGCTTTAATGTGTGCTCAAAGGTATCATAAATTAAATATTAGGGGGATAGATATTGATCAAGCTACAACAGAACAAGCGAAGGAGAATTTCAACAAATCTCCTTTTAAAGAAAGATTGGATACTGAGTTTTCCTCATTAGAAAATTTCTGTAAAAAAAAATCAAATAAATTTGATGCAATTGTTTCGAACCCTCCATATTTTAAAAATAGTCTCAAAGGTGATAATGAACAAAGAACGCTAGCAAGACATAGTGATCAGCTATCATTACATAATTTATTTAGAGATAGTGCGGAAGTACTTCTTGATCATGGAAAATTTATAATGATTTATCCTTTTGATCAACTAGAGGATATATTACAAAATGCCAAGTTGCATCAGTTTCATTTACATACACAATTGGATATTAGTCATAATGAGAATAAAAAACCAAAAAGAGTATTATTAGAGTTTAGATATAAAGAAGTAATAGATAAAGTAACCAGAATGAATTTCTATATACGTGATTTGGTGAACAACTATTCTGAAGAATACATTCAATTGACGAAAGATTTTCATCCTTTTCTATAATAAAAGTCCATTAAACTATTCTTATTGAAGTTTAATGGACTTTCTTTTATTGTTTTTCAATAAGATAGAAACCACAAGTTGTGACAAAATTTCTAACCCAAGGAATATCTCCTAAAATTGGAATTTTCTTTCTTGGTTTTAATCCAAACTTATACTCATAAATTGGATTAATAAAATACAATGTCTTTTCTAAAATCTTGTAATTCGATGCTTTTGAAATTCTTTCGAAACGTTCTAGTGAAATACCTGTTTCTTTGATTTCCATCAATTCTTTTACATGACCTTCAGAAACATCTCCATTTTTTAAGATAAACTTATAAATGGGTGCAGGTAGTAAATGAAAGTAAGGTAATTTGGAAAGAACTTTACTTGCACAAATTTGTTGATGGCCTCCAAAAGGCATTTGCCAAGGTGGAAATCCGAAAAATATTTTCCCTTTCGGTTTTAAGAAGCTTCTGAAGTAATGAATAATTTTTTCCTGTTCTGGAATATGTTCAATTACATCTTTCAAAACAATTAAATCAAATTTATCATCAAGATCTTTTTCAACATCTATATCGTAGACATTTTTACCAATGATATTGGCTTGTCCTTTCTCAATATATTCTTTTAAAAATTGATTTGCGAGCTTTACTCTTTCTAAGTTTAACTCAATACCAAGCCCATAACACCCTTTATCCAAAAATGCTTTTAATACACCACCTTCACCACAGCCAACTTCTAACACCTTCATTCCAGGAGTAATAGTAAGTGATTGTTCAATAAATGGGATTACATATTTATTGGCATTCTCTGTTTGATATGAAAAATAAACTTGTTTGTCTTGATGAAACTCAAAAGCCATCGTTTGTATTTTTTAGTCTATGTTTGATTATTTCAAGGCAGTTGTTTCTACCAGACCCATATATTCACCGAAGTTAAATATGGTAATATTCATAATAATACCCCAAAATACGGCACTTACAAACATATACGTAATAATTTTATTCTTTTTTTCACCAAAAGAGATTGCTATTAACATTCCAATAGGAGGTCCAAATAAAATAGGAGTTAAAAAGGCTACACCTTTCATACCATAGTCTTGCCACACTTTGACAATCATTCTATTTTTCCTTGTAAATAATTTCCTTGTTTTACCTCTACTCGCCCATTTCATAATTTTTTGTCTAGCTTTCGTTCCTGCATATGACAACGATATCACTGTCAACATCATTCCAGTTATAGTAATGATTGTTGTTTCAATTAAAGACAGGCCTGTCATTAAGCCTGTAATGGGTCCAAATAAAAATTTGACGGCACTTATTGCTAAGAGTGAGATGTATTTTGTGAGTAAATCTAACATTCTAATTAATTAATATCTCTTCAGGATAAGAACACAAAAAACTGAAGATTAAATCGATTTTCTAGTAAAAAGGTTTAATAAATTCCATTTTATCTTAAAATTTCACTGAATTAAGAGTCTAAAATTCTTTATTAACAAGGAATCTTTTAATAGTTAAAAGGATACATTTTACCTTTGTCACACTTTACGTACGACAAACGAATTTAAAAGATGACTTTTTTAAGAATCATTGTATCAACATTACTCACTATAGCACTTACTATTTCTAATCTTTATGCACAAACTGTTCATGAAGGAAATGAAATTTTAAAATCTGAAAATGAGGAGTTGATTACAACTTTATATAAATCAGCTAAGCTTAAAGATGCTGGATTATCTTATTACGCTTATGAGCGAGCAATGATAGGATATCTTAATCTTATTAACAAAAAAGAGCTTAATAACACTCGAGTATTAAGTATTCTCGACTTTACACAGCCTTCTACTGCTAAAAGATTCTATATCATTGATTTAAAAACTGGACAGTTATTACTAAAAACATATGTTTCTCATGGGAGAAACTCAGGTCTTCTTTACGCTGAAAACTTTAGTAATGTAGTCAACTCTAAAAAGAGCTCACATGGTATGTATAAAGCTGCTGAAACGTATAAGGGTAAATATGGTTTGTCATTAAAATTAGATGGTTTAGAAGAGGGAATTAATAATAATGCTCGCAATAGAGCTATTGTTCTACATCCTGCCAAGTACGTATCTGAAAAATTTAAGAAACAAAATGGATACATGGGACGTTCGTTTGGTTGTCCAGCCGTTTCCTATTCAGTTCACAAAAAAGTCATCAATTACATTAAAGGCGGAAGTGCATTTTATATTTATACTTATGATGACAAGAAAGATCTATCAGATCTATTTGTATTGCCAGAAAATACTTGGATTTTACTTTCTAAGTATACCAATATTCCAGCTCGAAAGATCAAAATCAAACAATCCATTGATTTCTATAATTCTGTTGATTTTGACAAAGAACTTGCATTATAACCTAGAGTAACTGCTTTAGTTTTATCATTTAAGGCTTTCTTTGCTTTTCCTAATTTCGTAAAGGTCAACGAGCGGTAATAATAGAGTTTCTTATCCTTAGGATTATTTTTTAAGGCTAAATTGAGATACTTTAAAGCCTTTTTATATTCTTTTTCATTAAAGGCGATAATTCCTTTTACGCCACTAACTTCATCTGCTTTACCTTTCAGTTTGATGACATTATCAATTTCTTGTTGAGCAAGTTCATTTTCACCTTGAACTGCATAATTATATCCTAAAAGAATTCTTGCTGAAGAATAGTCTGGGTACTTCTCAATTGCTGTCTCCAAGACTTCATTACTTTTAGAATAATCTCCTAGTTCCATCAATGCAACCCCTTCACCATATAAATCTACATACTTAGATTTTCCTAAGTTATGTAACATTGAGAAATCCTTTAAAGCAAATTGATAATCTTTTAATTTAATTGAAGTCCAAGCTCTTTGGTGGATTACGTAAGAATATTGAGGCGTAATTTCTAAAGCTTTTGTATAATACTCATTTGCTTTTTCTAGCTCATCAATACTAACATAAACATCCCCTAAGTATGAATATAGCTTTGAGCTTTTATTCATTAAAGTGGAAGCATGTTTTAGATCTTTTAATGCATTTTCATAATCTTCAACCAACTTATAGGCAAAACCACGTTGCATGTAAGCATAACCATAAGTATTTGAAATAGTGATAGCTTTTGTAAAGTATTCTATTGAGCCTTTATATTCTTTTATTCCTAAATAAGCATTCCCTAGCAATACATACGAGTATGCTTTATGAGGATCAACTTCAATTGATTTTTTTAAAGTTACGATACTGTTGTCAAATTCTCCTAAAGCTAATTGTGTCTTTCCTTTCTCAATCAATGCATTATAATAAGAAGGATAAAATACTAGAGCACTATCATAATCGTTTAATGCTTTGTGATAATCTCTTGATTTTGTATAAAGAAGACCTCTATTATAATATGCATATCCGTATGATGGAGCATATAGAATTGCATTATTGTAATCATTTATTGCCTGGTCATATTTATTCATCTTTGCTTCTAATTCACCTCGACGACAGTAGGCATAAGCATATGTTGGGTTGATATCTAATGCCTTAGAATATGCTTCAAGAGATTTAGCATATTGAACTGTGTTAGCAAAACAATCTCCTTTTAAACTTAAAAGCTTAAAGTTATTCGGATCTACAATTAAACCTTTTTCAATTGTTTTAATTGCCTCTGCAAATTCACCTTGAATAGTATTGATTTCAGCTTTGAAAATATAAGCATCAATAATTCTTGGATCATGTACAATTACATTATTAAAATCTTGAATGGCTAAATCATATTTTTTTAATTTCATATAAATATGACCTCTTCGCTGATAATACATTCCAGCATTGGGTGCCATTTCAATCACTTTAGAATAATCAGCAATTGCCTCTTGATATAAATACAAATTACTATAACTTTCTGCTCTAAAAACATAAGCAGTCACATAGGAACTATCCTGTTCAATTGCTATAGTAAACTCATCTATTGCTTTTTGATACTCTTTTTGGTGAAGATATAAATATCCCATTAAAGAATAACCAGTAGGTTTGATGGCATCTATTGTTAAACCCATTTTGATATCCTGATAGGCACTATCATAGACACCTTTATGGATATACATCTTTGCTCTTTCGTAATAAGCATTATCATTCAGCAAGTTAAGCTGAACTTCTTGAGTAAATGAATTAATCGCTTTGTCAACCTGCCCGTTCATTACATATTGAACACCTTCTTCCATGTAATTTTGAGCATTAGCTGCTATTGTCAATATAATATTAACACTAAGAAATAAGTATATTATTTTTCGAATAGACATGCACTATAAGGTTAGAATAAAGCAATACAACAAATCAACTGATAAACAGTTACATTTAATTAAACACCAAAACATATCGATTTGATATATTGATTTAAAGTTATTAATAAAGTATTAACTTTATTTAGGGAGTTAAGAAAGTTTATTTATCAAAGATCAATGCCTGTAAAATTAAAAAATTTCAGCAATATCTTTTAATTTTTGAAGATCTAGAATTTTAATTTTTTTTCCAATTGTTGAAACAACATTATCCTCTTTCATTTCCTTAAGCATACGAATATAGGATTCTGAAGAAGTTCCAATCATTGCCGAAAGATCTTCTCTACTGAGCATAACATTCAGTACACCATCTCCATTCATCCCAAATTCGTTTTTAAGAATTAATAAAGATTCAGCCACTCTACTTCTTACATTCTTTTGAGAAACAGATGATAATATTTCAGTCATTTTTTTAGTATTCTGCAGAGCTGTCTTCATTAATTTTAAAGCAAAATCACTATCACTCTTGATTAATGACAAGATTTTATCTTTATGTATAAAACAAATAGCTGAATCTTCCATAGTAATGGCTGAGATATCATAGACTTCTTCCAAGATCATAGGTCTGTATCCCATTATCTCACCGACAGATGCAAAAGAAACAATCTGTTCTCTACCTAACACACCCGTCTTAGAAATTTTCACCTTTCCTTTATGTAAAATATAAATACCCAAAGCAGGTTGTCCCTCTCTAAAGATCGTCTCTCCTTTTTTAAAGATGGTAAATCCTTTTAATGAACTTATTGCTTCAAGTTCACATTTATCTACTCCTTCAAAAATAGAAAGTGGCCTAACTGGACAATCTAAACAATCTGGTCTTTTTAATTTCATAAAGATGTTTGGGGATAATTACCTTCAAAAAACATTTAAATATAGATATAACATCCTGCATTTTCTGATATTTATCAATTTTTAGTCAAAAAAAAGACAGAAAAAGATCACTTGGCTATTCCGACATTTGTACTATTACAAAACTATAAAACTCATGAAAAATTACGGTAAATTATTAGTCTTTTTAGTATTAATGTTCTCATTGATCATCTTCTTAGGAATTTTACTGTTTGTATCTTTGTTTTCTGCAGTAGACACAGTAATGGTTGTCTCTTGGGCTAGCACTATTTTAGGATTATCATTTGTAGCTTTCACAGGTTTTATGGCTGAAAGAAGCACCGAATCAAAATAAGTGAGTTATGCACGATTTAAGAGATAGAGAAGATGTTATAGTATTAGTAAATACCTTTTATTCTAAAGTAAGGGCTCATGAAGAACTTGGGCCTTTCTTTGATGAATATGTAAAAATTGATTGGGATAAACATTTACCTACAATGTATGACTTCTGGGAAACTAACCTTTTTTTTGTTTCAAAATACAAGGGCAATCCTGTAAAAACACATCAAGATGTTGATCAAAAAGCAACAATTGAACAAAAACATTTCGGATTTTGGTTACAATTATGGTTTATGACTATTGATGAGTTGTTTCAAGGAGAAAAGGCTAATCTTTTGAAATCCAGAGCAAGAAACATGTCTCATATGCTCTTTATGAGAATTTTTACAGCAAGAGAGAATAGGTAAGTTAAAAAATTGCTTTTTTTTTCTTTTTGATAGGTTATCTTTGAATTGAAATTAACTCTATGAAGAAGAAAATTATACGATATTCCCTTATCAGCTTTATCACTTTAGTAATTGGACTATTTACATTTATAGCTTCTATCAGTTTTTATGTCAGTTATAAGAGTACACCTTTTATTTTAGATAAAGAAAACCCTAATGTGACTTGCAAAACAGGCTTAGTATTGGGGACTAGTAAATATATGAGAAACGGTAACCCCAATCCGTTTTTTATAAATAGAATAAATGCAGCAACAGACTTATTAAGAAAGCATGATATAGAATTCATTATTGTGAGTGGAGACAATCGTACTTCCAAATACAATGAGCCAAAAGTTATGCGTATTGCATTGGAGCAAAAAGGTGTAAATAAAAAGAAAATTGTAATGGATTATGCTGGGCTAAGAACATTAGACTCGGTAGTTCGAGCAAATAAAATATTCCAACAGGATCGTTTTATTATTATTTCACAATTATTCCATGTAGAAAGAGCCGTATTTATAGCACGCTATCATGGAATTGAAGCGTTTGGCTATCCTGCTGATGATGTTCCTTTAGAAAAAAGTTATAGTATTCACTTTAGAGAATACTTTGCTAGGGTCAAGATGTTTTTAGATCTATATATCTTCAATACTCAACCAAGGTTCCTAGGTAAAAAAGAAATTATACAATAAGAAAAGCCTCAGCTTCTAAATAATGAAACTGAGGCTTTATATTTATGAACCAAATGCCATTGATTTTAACTCGAAGTTGAAACCTTGTGAAATTAGCTCATCATATTTTCCTTCTTCAAAAACATAATAGTAGGCTCCTTTTTTAGATACCCCTTTCTGTTTTTCATCTAATTTCTTTAATAAACCTGTTGCTAATATTTTCTTTCTGAAATTACGCTTATCGAATTGTTTCTGGTGAATCGCTTCATATAAAGATTGTAACTCAGGTAAAGTAAATTTCTCAGGTAATAATTCAAATCCAATGGGTTGGTATCTTGATTTTCTTCTCAATTTACCCCAAGACATTTGAATCATTGTCTCATGGTCAAACATTAACTTTGGTAATGCTGTAATTGGGAACCATTGAGCTTGATTTTTTTCTAAAGTCTCCTCGTCTTGAGATTCAACTTTAATTAAAGAGTAATATACTAAAGAAATAACTCGAGCTTCTGGGTCACGGTCTACTTCACCAAAAGTACTCAGTTGTTCCATAAAAATTCTATCTAAACCAGTCTGCTTCTTTAATACACGCTCAGCAGCATAATGCAATGATTCACCATAGTGTAGGAAACCTGTAGCTAAACCCCAAGCTCCTTTGTATGGATCTACTTTCCTTCGCGTAAGCAATACTTTTAATTCGCCTTTTTCGTATCCAAAAATGACACAATCTATGGCAAGTAATGGTTTATATGCGCTTTGATAATATTCGTTCATATTCTAAATCTTATAATTCAAGATTGGAATTTTGTAATTTTTCGTTTTTATATGCATAAAGATAACTAATAAATTAAGAATAAGTTATCTTTTTAAATCAATTATGATAATGAATTACAAATATAAAGTTTTCATTCAAAAAAGATAACAAAACACAAGAAAGTCATACATTAAAAAGGATAACCGATGATAATCTATTTATTTTTATTTACATTTATACTTTAGTTTCAATTTATTCCTAAAGATTATACTACGGACTTCAAAAATAACCTACTATGAGATATAAGGAATCACATTTTTTAATACGTTTCTTTGTTGTCATATTATTGCTTTTTTCAGCTCAAACTTCTATAGCAGATAATATCACAAAGAAAATTGATAATTTACTTAGAATTAGTCAGAAATACGCTGATGATGGTGAATACAAAAAGGCTTTAGAGTGGAATGAAAAGGCTGCTAGAAAAGCAAAAGGTAGAGATTCTGCAATTATAGAAATAATGGCACAAAGAGCCTACTTCCAACTTGCAATTTCTCAATTTGATGATTTTGAGGAATCTGTATCTGCAATGACTATTCTAGCGAAGAAAAGAAAAAATGCTACTTTTGGACAAGCTTATACATTATTACTAGCTAGTAAGTTATATATAGAATATTCTGATATCGTTACTGCTTCAAGGCTTTATAATGAAGCGATGACAATCATAGATGAAAATGAAAAAACAAAAAAATTCATTGATGCATCACTTGATTACAGAAAACTAAAGAATGAAGTTGTTGTTGGAATTTACATTGAAAGAGGACAATATGATTCTGCAGCTCTTATTATTCCTGATTTACAAAACCAAGCTTATGATTTTGCTACTAGTTCTACAAAGGATGTTTATTCAATAAGAAGTAACAGAATTGTCAATAAGAAGTTTACAAATCGTGAGCAAAATAGATTAAAAAGAGGGTATGCATATAGCCTTACTCTTGAAGGTAAACTTAACCGTCTAGTTGGAGACTACGAAAAGGCAGATTCTTTACTAATGACAAGTGAAGAATGGATCAAAAAGAATATCAGAGTAGATGATGAAAGTTACATCGTTAATTATCATGAAAGAACGCTGAATTATATTGAAAGCAAAATAGATCCGATCATTCCTAAAAAGATGTTAGAGAAAAACATCTACAGAGCAGAGAGAGTACTAGGAATCAGTCACAAGGTATTCTTCCAAATCCAAGAGGATATGGTTGATTATTATGCATGGCAACATTTCGTAAGTAAAGGAGATAAAACTCAATGGGAATATTCAACAAATACAATTCTCTATTTCGGTAGAAAAAACATTAATCGTTCAAAAGCTGATCGAGTAATTGCTAAGGATTATTATTTAAAAGGAAATTTTGACAAGACCTATAATGAAATAGAATACATCCTAAAAGACGGTTTTATACCTGAAAATCATAAAGAAAATATTCTATTAAAAGAGCTATTATATAAAACAGCTTTAGCGACTGAAAATCAAGAATTAGCAAAGAAAACACTATATGAATATATTGATGTAATCAAAAATACTATTGGAGAGAACTCATTATTATATAGCATATCAAAAGTAGAAGAAGCAACATTTTTGACTAAGTACACTAATCAGTTTGACAAGGCTGACAGCTTATATGTTACACATTTACCTATTGTTGAAGATCGATTAAATGCACATCATTATAAACGTTTAGAACTTGAACAAGATCGTGCTAATTATTTTGCATTAATGGGACAAACTGAAAAGGCCGCTACATTAAGTGCAAGTATAAAAGATGCTTACAAAGAGTATTATGGAGAGGATCACTTAGAATATGCTGCAGGTCTGCAAAGTACAGCAGCATTTGCTATGGATTTAGGAGATTATACTGAAGCTGACGCACAAATTCAAGAGTTACTTGAATTATATGAGAAACATTCTTACAGAAAAGGAACACAAAATTCTACTCATGCTCTTTCATTAGAAACTGCAGCTAGGTTTCAAGTTATTACAGGTCAATTTGATGAAGCAAATCATAATTTAGCTAAAGCAAATAGATTAACGAGAAAATCTCCAGGTACAGTCGCTTCTTCATCTTCTGCTGATGTTCATGCAAGTGTTTATCTACAAAAAGAATATTTTTCTCAAGCAGAAGATATCATTAAAAAATCTATAGAACACCGTAAGAAAATTTTTGGTGAAGAAAGTAGATTATTAATTGTACCATATACTCAACAAGCCAAACTTGCTTACATGCGAGGTGAGTATATTGAAGCTGACTCAATTGCTCAAAAGGCTTATTCTATTAGTATCGGTACTTTTGGAGAAGAAGCTAAACAATCTGTTGAGACTTTAGAAATTCAGTCGGAAATAGCAATGGCTATGGGTGACTTTGAAAAAGCACAAGAACTTACTCAAAAGGCTTTAATGATCTCTAAAAAGTTATTTGGAGAACGTCATATTGAGGTGGCTAAAGGTTATACTCAGCTTGCTTTGATTGATCTATATATGGGTTACAATCCTGAAGATGTCATGTATCTATTCAAAGATGCTGTTGATATTGTTGCTGTTCAATTAGGTAAAGATAACCCTGTTTTTGCATTAGCTCTTAAAAATTATGCTTTAGCAAAGATTGAAATTTCTGAATACAGTGAAGCAGAAGACCTTTTGTTTGAAGCTAATGATATATGGGTTGAAAAATTAGGTAATGATCATAATACAAATTCTGCAGAGATTAAACTTTTATTAGGTGATCTAGAAATGCGTCGAGGAAAGTTTGAAATTGCTCAAGAACATTATCAAAATGCTCAAAAAACATATGGTAAGTTATTCCACTCAGGTCATCCAATGTACATTAAAAGTACAATGAAAAGATCTCAAGCGTACTTCAGTTATAACAAATACAATAAATCAATTAAATATGCACGTAAGACTTTAAAAGAGCATAGTTATTTTATTGAGAAATATTTCCCTGTATTAAGTGCTAAAGAAAAATCTAAATATTGGCAATCAATCAAATCTGATTACGACTTCTATTATAACCTAGCCATTGCTTCTGGTAAGAATAAGTTAAAGTCAGACATGTATAATTTTGCCTTAGAAACAAAACCTTTATTGCTTAGTTCATCTGTAAAAGTAAGAGATCAGATTTTACAAAGTAATGACTCTATACTAATTAAAGAGTTCAACGAATGGATCGAAAAGAAAGAGACGCTAACGAAAGCATTTGCATTAACAACAGAACAACAGCTAGCAGAAGGTATCAATGTGAAAGCTTTAGAGAAAGATATTGTAACACTAGAGAAAGAATTATCTAAAAAATCTAGTGCCTTCTCTGAACAAAATGCTAAATCATTTAATTGGAAAGAAGTTCAAAAGAATCTAGCAGATGATGAAGTTGCTATTGAGATTATACGTTTTAATCAATTCGAAAATGTATTTACGGATACAGTGAATTATGCAGCTTTAATTATTACACCAAAGACACGAACTGCACCAATTGTAAAGATGATTCCTAATGGAAATCTATTAGAAACTGAAAACCTTGGTTTCTACAAATCAAATCTTATTTTTGGTTTCCCTGATGATGAATCTTACGAAGCGTTTTGGAAACCAATACATGATGAAATTGGCCCAGATAAAACTGTTTATTTCTCTGCCGATGGTGTATATAATCAAATCAACTTAGAATCAATTCCAGTAGATGTTGATAATGGAGATTATATTATCGATCACTCTCATATTGTATTGACGAGTACAACTTTAGATATCTTAGATGAAGGTGTTAGAAAGGATGACAATATGAATATCTCTTTATTTGGTAATCCTGTATTCTACAAAGATTTGAAACCAGAAGAATACAATGAATATACTGCTAGAGCAATTACTCAATTACCAGGTACATACAAAGAAGTTCAAGAGTTGGATAAATTATTATCTAGTGATGATCATACAAATGACCAAGTTTTCTTAAACAATGCAGCAACTGAAGATGCAGTTAAAGCATTAAAATCTCCTAGAGTATTCCACATTGCAACTCATGGTTTCTTCTTGGACGATATTGAGACGAACGAATCAAAATCTTTATTCAAACAAGAACAAGGAGTCAATCCATTACTAAGATCTGGTTTATTACTTACAAACGCAGGTGATTTAATGGAAAGTGACAATGTATATGCTTTCAATAAAGAAGAAGGTGTACTTACAGCTTACGAAGCGATGAACTTAAACTTTGACGAAACAGAGCTAGTTGTTCTTTCCGCTTGTGAAACAGGTAAGGGTGACAACAAAGTAGGTGAAGGAGTCTATGGTTTACAAAGAGCTTTCCTTGTAGCTGGAGCTGACAATATCATCATGAGTTTGTTTGAAGTTTCAGATGTTGCTACTCAGAAGTTAATGACATCATTTTATCACTTATGGCTAAAAGAAGGTTATGATAAAAGAGTTGCTTTCTCAATGGCGAAAAAGCATTTGAGAGAAGAATTCCCTGAACCAAAGTACTGGGGCGCTTTTATTATGATTGGAAAAATATAGACTATATCTTAACAATTATATATGCAAAAGAGTATTCCGGTATGGGGTACTCTTTTTTATTTCACGACTGTTTTAAATCCTACATTAATTTTAATTTTCGTTACTATTATTTACTTACATTATATATATGATAAAATTTCATTCAAATAATTTAAAAATTAAAAAATAACTCCTAGCTTTGACTAACAATAAAAATAAAGTTTATACTTTAATTCCAGTATGTAATGGCTTCACTAACAAAAAAAGAACTACAGAAGAAATACGATGATTATAAAGCTCAAGGATTAGCTTTAGATATGACAAGAGGTAAACCTGGTACTGAACAACTTGATTTATCATTACCAATGTTAGACCTTGTAACATCAAAGGACTACAAAACAGCTGCAGGTGCTGACACACGTAACTACGGTGGGTTAGATGGTATTCCTGAAATGAAAGCCATTTTCAAAGATTTCTTAGAAGTCTCTTCAACAGATGAAGTAATTACAGCAGGTAATTCATCACTTACTTTAATGCATGATACTATTGCAAGAGCAATGTCTCATGGATTCCCTGAAAGTAAAAAGCCTTGGAGTCAACAGACAAAGGTCAAGTTTTTATGTCCATCTCCAGGTTATGATAGACATTTTTCAGTTTGTGAGCACTTCGGTATTGAAATGATCACCGTACCTATGACTGAAAAAGGTCCTGACATGGATGTTGTTGAAAAACTTGTAGCAGAAGATAAATCTATTAAAGGTATTTGGGTAGTTCCTAAATATTCTAATCCTACAGGCTATACATGTTCTAAAAAAACAGTGAAGCGTTTAGCTAAAATGAAAACGGCTGCAAAAGATTTCCGTATCATGTGGGATAATGCTTACACTGTACATCACCTTTCTAAAGATCAAGATAAATTAGACAATATCTTAGAAGCTTGTAAAGAAGAAGGCACAGAAAACAGAGTATTAATTTATGGTTCATTCTCTAAAATCACTTTTGCTGGAGCAGCTGTTGCAGGAATGGGTGGTTCTGTAGATAATATGAATTGGATGAAGTCTCACTTATCTATGTCGACAATTGGTCCTGATAAAATCAACCAAGTAAGACATGCACGTTTCTTTAAAGATTTCAAAGGTGTTCAAAAACACATGAAGAAACACGCTGAGATTATCGCTCCAAAGTTTGATGCTGTTATTGAAATCTTAGAAAAAGACCTTGGAGGTAAAGATATTGCTTCTTGGACTACACCAAAAGGCGGTTACTTTATTTCTCTTGATGTTCCTAAAGGATGTGCTAAAAAAGTAGTTCAATTAGCTGCTGAAGCAGGTGTAAAACTTACTGCAGCAGGGGCAACTTTCCCTTATAAAAATGATCCTAAGGATAAAAATATTCGTATTGCTCCTACTCTACCATCTATGGGTGAGATTAAATTGGCAATGAGAGTATTAACTGTTTGTGTTCAATTAGCTGCTGCTTCTAAGTAAGCACGATACTAAAATACAAAGGGCTATCTCGAAAGAGACAGCCCTTTTTTATTTACAAAACTTCATCTAAAAGTTTAATATATTCTTTGAAGTCATTTTCAATTTGTGGATCTTTCATTACATCATAAAAATGATAAGTGGCTAATTTTTCCAACCCAATAAATGAGTTCATTTTGTGAAAGCCATACATTGGACCGTTATCAACACTTGTTTGTTCAAATAACTCACCTTCTAATTCAAAAGCTTCTCTAGGTGCATTCCAAGAAGTTGTTAGAATATACTTCTTACCTTGAAGTAATCCACCTCTACCATAATTTAACTTAGGTGCCTTACTTGTCCTTCCATCTGATGCATACAACCTTTCATGTCCATTGGTAAGAACATCATCTAAGTATTTTTTAAAACCATGAGGAATTGAAAACCACCAAATTGGCGTATGGTAAATAATGATATCTGCCCATTCAAACTTTTTAATTTCCTCTTCAATATTATAGTTCTCATCTACGGAAGTTGATTTTACTTCAAATTCATCTTTATCACTAAAATAATCAACTGATAAATTAGTTAGTGATTTGTTTAGACTACCGCCTGAATGCATAAATTGCTGAGCTCCATTGATTACTAAAATCTTCTTCATAGATGTATATTTTTACCATTTATTGTAAGATTTTTAAACGGAATTCATGATTTGTTGTTTCAACAAATATTCATGTTTTAGGTTTATTAAGAAGCCTTCATTTGTTAATCTTCTGATAAGTATTCATTTATCATTTTGAATTGATATTTTTGCAACTTATTCCCCACTCTATTTAGTAGTATATCATTGATTCATGTCTAAAGTAAATATCATTTTCAATTCTTTTTTAAAGAAATTGAAGACACTTTTAAGTAATACAATTCATTTCCTTTTAAAGAATAAGAAAAAAGTATTTTTATTAATTCTTTTAAGCTTTTTAGGAGGAGTTGCCTTTTTATTGATGTTCTTATCTGGAACTTTTGGTACTTCTTATTCAGATGAAGAGTTATTAAGTTTTGAGAATGAAACTGCATCCATTGTTTTTGCTGATAATAATGAGGTAATAGGAAAATTCTTCGCAAAAAATAGAACAAATGCATCCTATGAAGAGCTACCGTCTCACCTTGTATACGCCCTAGTCGCTACAGAAGATACTCGTTTTTTTGAACATGATGGTGTCGATTCAAGAAGTGTATTAAGAGTTTTATTTAAAAGTATTTTACTTGGAGACAAAAGTAGTGGTGGAGGTAGTACAATTACCCAACAGTTAGCAAAAAACATGTATGGGCGTAAAAACTATGGTCCATTATCCATGCTTTTTAATAAATCAAATGAAATAAAAATTGCTCAACAAATTGAACGTTTATATTCTAAAGAAGAAATTCTAAGAATGTATTTGAATACTGTTCCTTTTGGAGAAGATTTATATGGAATTGAAACAGCTTCAGAGCGCTTTTTTAATAAGAAAGTCAATCAACTTAAAATAGAAGAAGCTGCTGTTTTAATTGGAATGTTAAAGGCGAATACATTTTACAACCCAAGACTGAATCCTGAAAACGCATTTACTAGGAGAAATACAGTAATGTATCAAATGATGAAATATGACTACATTACGGAAACGGAATACGATTCACTAAAGAAGATTCCTTTAAAACTAGATTATGCAAATATCCAAAATGATGGTATTGCCGACTATTTTTTAGTTCCTGTACAACAAAGAGCAAAAAAGATCATTAAGGAATATAATCAGCAAAATAGAACTAATTACGATATCGAAAAAGATGGTTTAAGGGTTTATACTTCACTAAATCCCGAGTTACAAAATAATGCATTGTATGCTTTTAAAAAGCATTTGAGTACCATGCAAAAGTTATTAGACCAACAGTATCAAAACGGGAAAAGCAAACAAGAACTTAACCAATTAATTAGTAAAGCATTCGATAGATTAAATAGGAAAGAAGAAAAGAAAAATAGAGAATACTTTACTTGGGATGGTATGCAAACTGCAAACTTATCCTTAAGAGATAGTATAGAGAAAGAACTTCTTCTTTTACATGCTGGATTTTTAGCTCTTAACCCTCATGATGGTTTTGTAAAGGCATGGGTAGGCGGTATTGATTTTCAATCACACCCTTATGACCAAGTGACTGCCAAAAGACAATTAGCCTCAACTTTTAAACCTATTTTATACGCAACTGCAATTGAAGATGGAGCATCCCCTTGTAAGTATCTAAAAAATGAAATAGATGAAGAAGACGAAGAAGGATGGAAACCTGAGAATTATTCCAAAACTTCTGGAGGTATGTATTCTCTAGCTGCAGCATTAGCAAAATCATTAAATATCCCTACCGTTAATTTATACAACTCTTTAAGATTTAGTAAGCTTGAAGAATTTTGGGAACTACTCGGTTTTAGTTCTGAACTTCAAGATTTTCCATCAACAGCTTTAGGAACTGTTGATGCAAGTATTTATGAATTAGCTATCGCTTATTCGGCATTTGCGAATGGTGGTTATAAAGTTGAACCAAAATTTATTTCAAAAATCACTACCTCAACAGGGAAAGTATTATATGAAGCTCAAATGGATGCACCTGTAATGGTTATGAAGACTGAAACATCTTTATTGATGTCTAGTATTCTTCAGAAAGCTGTAAGAGAAGGTACAGGTGTTGCATTAGGTAGTCAATATGGAATAAGAATTCCTTTAGGAGGAAAAACTGGAACTTCTCAAGATTATGGTGACGCATGGTTTGCTGCTATTAATCCTAATTTGGTAATGGTGACACGTGTTGGAGCTTCATCCAATAGAGTTCATTTTAATACAGGTGCCTATGGAAGTGGTAGTCGATTAGCCTTACCTATAACTGGTATCACCTTACAAAAAACACAGGCCAACAGCACATTAACAAGGACACTTTTCACAGACTTCCCTACTCTACCTCGAGATTTGGAAAATGAAATGAACTGTCCTGATTTCAAGGAAGGTACTGATGTAGAGATGTTCTTTGACAATATCTTCAAAAAGAAGACAAAAGAAGAAAAAGCAGAACGAAAATCTAAACGTCAACAGCGTAGAGAAGAAAGACGAAAAAGAAGAAATAGAAACTAAAAAAAGAGCTCAATCTGCAATTTGCAATTGAGCTCTTTATTAATGTTGTAATTAAAATTCTTAAGTGTATTGTGTGTGTTAATTATAGTCTAGTACCTTGTTGTTCCTTCATAAGCATCTGATTTTCCATTAGGGTACACATTACCTCTAAAGTTTAATTCAGCTGCACTGAAGTCCCCTTCAACACTTGAGTTTGCCCAATTTCCCTCTCCATCTAATTCAATACTAACATCAGCCATTAATGTTGGTCCTTGAACATGAAAAGATACTGTCAAACGGTCATGTTTTTCATCCTTTTTTATCTTATAGTTAGAGATATTACCATCAACTGTAATACCACCAACACCATTGAAACCTATCAATTGAGGAAAAGCCAATTGAACCACAGCACGATCTCCACTTACTTGAACAAAGTTTAGATCGGATTGAACATTGACAACTGCACCTCTTCTATCGTAAGCTTGGGTAGCTTCTAAAGTAAATTCTTTAGATAACATACCAGACATCGCTTGATCATGTTGTTCTTGTTCTTCTGCTTTACGTTCTTCTTTTTTCTTTTCTTTTTCGGCTTTTTTCTCAGACTTTTTTTGTGCCTTCTGTTCTACTTTAGCATCATCTTGTGTGATAGAATCTTGAGCTTGCGCAGAGTTTAAGCATAATGTCATTGTCATGATAAGTACAAATACTGAATAGATTTTAGTTATTTTTTTCATTGTAAATTGTTTTTTGTTTGGTTAGTAAAACGCTTGAATTTGAATTATAAATTTCATAATCTGATTAAGTTCTAATAAATTATGCTTAATATTGTTTGAAGCAATTAACCATAAACACCGTCTACTAACTAACTGCATTATACATATATACATAGTGCAAATCAGTAGTGAAATAATACAATATATATCTACCTAAGAATTAAAAAGAGTTCTATTCTCTTAAGAAAACAAACATTATGAATCAGTATAATTTTAAAGATATTTGCCACAAAGTTGTAAAGCTAACCGAAGAAGTAGGTCGTTTTATAGTAAATGAAAGACAAAATTTTGATGATAGTAAGATTGAATACAAGGGGTTGAATGACCTAGTTTCTTATGTAGATAAAACTGCTGAAGAGATGATTGTAAAAGGTCTTTCTCATATCATGCCAGAAGCAGGTTTCATTGGTGAAGAAGGAACAAATAGAAGTTCTAATAATGGATTAAAATGGATAATAGATCCTTTAGATGGAACGACGAACTTTATTCACGGCATTCCAATATTCTCTATTAGTATTGCCCTTGTAGGTGAGGATGATTATTGCTTGGGCGTTGTTAGAGAAGTGAATCTAGATGAATGTTTTTATGCTTGGAAAGATGGAGGTGCACATTTAAATGGATTCCCTATAAAAGTTTCAAAGCAAACGGTCTTAAAAAATGGATTAATAGCTACTGGGTTCCCTTATTATGACTTTGAGAAAATGCCTCAGTATATGAATATTTTAATGGGAATGATGGAAGGATGTCATGGCTTAAGAAGATTAGGTTCGGCCGCTGTTGACCTTGCTTACGTTGCCTGTGGAAGGTTAGAGGGATTTTTTGAATATAACCTTAATGCTTGGGATGTTGCAGCAGGTGCTGTTATAGTTAAGGAAGCTGGAGGTGTTGTCTCAACTTTTTCTAATCAAAACTCCTATATTGAAGATAGAGAGATCATTGCAGCTACTCCTGGTATTCATAAAGAAATGCAAGAAACGATATACAAAAAATGGAATAGTTAGACTATTCCATTTTTTATTCTTCAGTATATGATGTGGTATCCCCCTTTGTAGAAAAAAGATACACATCGTCACTTGTGAGTTGATCAAAATAAGTTGACTGCAACTCTAATTTATATTCTGTTACAGAATCAAGTTCTGTAAATAGAAAGCTTTGTAAAAGTGCACTTGATTGCACTCTAATATCATCGTAAGAAATGTTACCTTCTTCTATTGCTGTTTTTTCTTCTTTTTTAGAAAATTTATAATGCAAACTATAAAAAGATCTATCATTCTTTTTCCAACCCACAATTCTAACGTCAATCGCCAATTGAGTTAAAGAGTCTTCAACTTCACCTTCAAATGCATCATGATAAACATAGTCCACTGGATCTAGTAACAGATGATCATCATCATTTCCCTCAAAACTACATGATGTGAATAAAAATATCCCCATCAATGTACTCAATAAATATATACTCTTCATTCTTGATAATTCCATTGTCAGTAATAGGACAATTCAAGCCTATTCATGGACAATAATAGGGCGATTTTTTCTTAAAATAAAAAAAGAGGCACCTTATGGTACCTCTTTCTTATGAATTAATACAATTGATTAATTTACTTCAAGCATTAAAGCTGATGTACCTTCAATAGAAATAACACCTGAACTGATATCGATAGTTTCACCAGTGATGATATTTTTTACTGATTTAGCTCCATCTAACATTTCAAAGAAGAGATCTAATTTCACTTCCGTTGTAGTTGTATTTTTGTTAAAGATTGACATCACTTTTGTCTTATTATCGAATCTAAACATTACATAGATCTCTTCTTTCGGATAATAATGAACAAGCTTACCATCTTGTAAAGCTGTTGTATTAGCTCTATAGTGCGTCAATGTTTTGATAAAGTTCATGGCATCTTTTTGTTGGTCATTTAAACCTTCACCCTTAAATGCATTGACTTTATCTCCTTCCCATCCACCAGGCATATCGATTCTTAATCCACCATGATCACCAGGGTTTTCTGGGTATGACATTGTGATCTCTGTACCATAATACACTTGAGGAATACCTCTCAATGTATATAAGTAGATCATAGCCATTTTGTATAAATCATAATTTTGATTCACCTGATCATAGATACGTGCCATATCATGATTATCCATGAAAGTCACTAAATTAAATGGTTCAGGATATAAGAAGTCATTAGCTAACATTTCGTATGACTCTCCAAAACTATCTGCCCATTTTTCTTCTTTTTTATTTAAAGAGTGAACAAAAGCTTCTTGGTTAGGAAAGTCCATCATTGAAGGCATGTAACTCTTGAAACCGTCTTTATTGTGTTGACCTCTTTGCCATCTAGCAACGATAGCTGGGTTTACAGACCATTCTTCACCTACAATGTTAAAGTTAGGATATTCTGTCATGATACTCTTAGACCAATCACTCATAAAATTAGGGTCAGGGTATGAGAATGTATCTTGACGGATTCCCTGTAATCCTGCATATTCAATCCACCAAATTGAATTTTGGATTAAATATTTTGCAAGAAGAGGATTTTGTTGGTTTAAATCTGGCATTCTATGTACAAACCATCCATCACTAAATGCTTTTCTTTCTGCTGGAGTTGAATAAGGATCAGCTAGTGAGAATCTATTATGATTCGTGTAAGGCTTCTCTTCCATTTCAGCATAATGATACCAATCTTTTGTTGGAAGGTCTTCAGACCACCAGTGATACAAACCTGCATGGTTCTCTACTTGATCCATAATAATTTTAATACCTCTCTTATTCGCTTCTTCAACTAATCTCACATAATCCTCATTAGAACCATAACGAGCATCTACTTTATAGTAGTTCGTAATAGCGTAACCATGATAAGAGTATTCTTTTTGATTACTTTCTAAAACTGGACAGATCCAAACCGAAGTAAATCCTAATCCTTTGATATAATCAAGATTATCAATAATACCCTGTAAATCACCACCATGACGCTTACCATTATTTGTACGATCAGTATCTTCATACATACCTTCTACATGGTCGTTTTCTGGAATACTGTTCGCAAATCTATCAGGAGTAATCAAGTACATGATATCCTTGTTTGAAAAACCTTCTCTTTGTGCAGAGTTTTCTTTTCTTGCTTTTAACTCATAATCATAGGTAAAAACTACTTTTCCTTTTCTTTTAAAAGTGATCGGAAAAGTGCCAGCTTTTACATTATTACTCAATGTTAGGTTCAAGAATAAATAATTAGGGCTCTCCACTCTGATTATTTGTTCTAGTGTTACTCCTTCGTAAGTAATTTCTGGAGTTAAGTCGGTAATATTTTCACCATGAATAAGTACTTGAAGCTCTGGATTCACCATACCTGCCCACCAAAAGGCAGGTTCTACATGGTCAATTACAACTTTACTTTTTGCTAAAGATGGTTGTAAAAATAGAACTCCAATGATAAGAGAAAATAAAATTTGTCTCATTTTCATATTTAATTATTGTTTTAAATAAGATAAAACTTGTAAGTATGTCTTGAATACTTGGGTAAGAAATCGTTATTTATTTATTATCACCTAACAATTTAGGCATTTTCTTCTTCTTTTTTTCTTTTCGCTGCCTCTACTTTTTCATTCATTTCTCTTTTAATTTTAATAAGTGTTTTAAACTTAATAAAAGAACCAATGATAAAAAGGAAAAAGGCACCTACTAACATAGAGTATTTGACAACATCATCTTCTTTGTATACTGTTAAAGATAAGATGACCATGATAATGCCAACTAAAGTAAATAGATATCCATGCATAGTATAAAAATTATAGGGTATTAGTCAAAAATTGTTTAAAACGGTGTAAATACCATCTGTCCCTAGAGGATGTTTCTAGAAAGCCAACATGCCCTCCATATTTAGGAACCTCCAAATATAACTGATCATTACCCATAGCTTCACTATATGGATAACATTCATTAGATAAAAAGGGGTCATCTGCAGCATTTAAGATCAAAGTTGGTACTTTAATCTGATGTAAAAATTGTTTTGAGCTACATTTTGTCCAATAATCCTCTGCATCTTGGTATCCATGAACTGGTGCAGTATAAAGGTCATCAAACTCTACAAAAGTCTTTGCTTTGTCAATTAAGATGATTTTCCCTGAATATGGATCTTCTCTTTTTATTTTTTCGATAGCCTTCTTTTTTAAAGAGACTAAAAAGTTATTTAAGTAAATCCAATTCTTCTTTTGTTGTAATGCTTTTGCAGATGTATTAAGATGTACAGGCACAGAAACTGCAATTCCTGCTTTTATTTTAGGATGAATTTCAGCTCCTTTTTCTCCTAAATATTTTAAGGTAATATTACCACCTAAACTAAAACCTACAACGAAAATATTTCGGTATTGACCTCCTATTTCGTCTAATAAAAATTCTAATTCCTCTGTCCTACCGCTGTGGTATGATGTCTTTTTCAAATTAGGTTCACCGCTACAGCTTTTATGATTGACAGCCCAAATATCCCAAATCTTTGAAAAGTAATCGGAAATTTCTAGCATATAAGCAGAACTTGAAGAACCTTCCAATCCATGTAATAAGATTAATGCTGTATCAGACTCAGAAAGCAAAGTATCTACATCAAAAAAGTCACCATCTGATGTATGAAATCTCTTCCTACTATATTTCGGTGTTTTCAACTTCTTTACCCTATTTGCATATATAGTATTTACATGTGGGTTTCTAAAAAAGAAATTCGGATTATAGTTCGATTCTAAAACTGGCATATTATAATGTTTTAATCATCCAAATTGAACATCCATGATGTAAAGTATTACCAATTGGTTTTTCTAAGTCTTTAAAACCTACTTTGTAATATAAGTTTACTCCACTTGATAATTGAGGCATTGTCTCAAGGTAACAAGATTTAAACCCTGCCTCTTTAGCAAATGTCAGACACTTTTCAATTAATTGTCTTCCATATCCCTTCCCTCTCACCTCTTTAGATAAATATAGCTTTTGTAATTCACAGATAGACGGGTCTTGATCATAAAAACTATTTATACCTCCACCACCAACAACTACATTATTCTCCTCAATGATAAAATAACGACTATGTGTTGTGTTATATACTTCACTTAAAGAAAATAATTCTTTATCAAAATAGGCTGTACCAGGCAAATTAGCTTTATGTTCTTCAAGTACATTTTGAATTAAATTACCTATTGGGATATTATCTGATGGAAGTATCGTTCTAATCTTCATGTTTATTTTTTTTGCAAATTTATAGGATTAAGGCAAAAAAAAAAGGTTAGTCATAATAACTAACCTTTCTTTGATGATCTGATTCAATTTAACCTTTTGTCAATTCTAAAGTTTGACTTTCAAATTGTAAGTTTTCATCCAAATCTCTAAATGAAATAACAATTTCCTTTTGATCATTAACTGATTCTAAAGTCAATTGAGCATCATTGTACTTGTTTTTAAACTCCCCTGTTTCGAAAACAGTTGGATTTGCTGCATTTGTAACAGCTAGTTTATACACTTCATGGACATCTTGATTGAATAATTCAACCAAAGTGTAATTGTCAGTAAATTTTACTGACACATTCATAGGTACATTTGACGAATTTGGAGATTTTAGTTTCGATTTGTACCAAACTCCTTTTTCACACCCTACTTCTAAACTTTTAGAAGTACAAGATTCAAAAATGACAGCAAAAAAAGCTAGACATAAAATGAAGCTAGAAAATAGTGTTTGCTTGTTAGTAATTTTCATTGTGATGAGTAATTTAACGTATACTAAGTAAAGTTGCTTTTATTGTTTATGAAAGTAAAAATAACTAAAAATATTACTATTTACTACCATACGAATAAATGTTCACCGTATTTTAACATTCTAATTGATGAATTGTTTAAAATTCACAAGGCACTAAATGAATGTATTCTTAATTGTGACTAACAATATGTATCTATAATCGATATGTAAACATCTATCAACAAGATATAACAAGGTTTAAAGAAACCAACTAACTCTCTGATATTTAGTTTAGTAAGATAGAAACACTTTAAACCTAATTACAACAATGAAAAATCTCTTTTACATCCTTACAATTGTTAGTTTATCAATCACTAACATTACTTTTGCTTCAAACCATGACAACGGAAAAGATAAAGGCAAAAAGAAGGATAAAAACAAAATCGAATCAGTTAATAAAAATGTCAACTACGATTCAAGTTATCCTCCGAAAGTTAAAACAGCACCATTCTTAAAAGGTGTTGCAGGAACAAAATCTTTAGAGTTAATCAAAAGTGGAGGTTCATATATGTTAGTTGATAGAAATTCTGATGATATTCTTTATGAAAGCCTTAAAGAAGGTAAAGATTATGTTAGAGTTTATACTGATCAAGCTGATAATAACAAAGTTTGTGTTATTTGGTCTGCTGATAAAGTAGATAAAAAAACGAAAGAAATCCAATGGAAGTTATATTCTTATAAGGAATATCCAGATTTAGGCTGGAGACCTGTAGATAATATGCTTACTTCTGTAAAATCATATAAATAAGGAAGAAGGAGTTATTCAAATTTGATGAATAGCTCCTTTTTTGTGTATAAATGTTTTGTAAAACAAACTCAAAACTCACTTTTTAAAGAGTGAGTTTTTTTGTTTCAACAATATAAAGATGAAATCTTATGAATTGTATTTCCTAAAAAATGTGAGAAACCAATTCCAAAATAAGTTCCAAAAGGTACCCAATGTTACAATTCATTAAAAGAATGATACGGATTTTCTTAAATGAAAATAAACAAGTTGTAACAAAGTATAAACAACTCAACTAACTTCCTGAAAATCGGTTTAGTAAGGTATACAAAAAAACAAACCTATTTTATATAACAATGAAAATCTCATACATTATAGCATTACTCGCATTAGTAATAAACTTCTCAGCTTTCGCTAATGGTGGCGGTGACGGTAAAAAGTCAAAAAAGAAATCAAAAGAAGATACGGAATATGTTTCAAAAGAGGTAAACTATGATTCTAGTTACCCTCCAAAAGTTAAAACAGCACCATTCTTAAAAGGTGTAGCTGCAACAGCTTCATTAGAGTTAATTAAAAGTGGTGGATCATTCCTTTTAGTAGATAGAGATACAGATGATATTTTATTCGAAAAATTAAAAGAAGGAAGAGATTACGTAAGAATATATACAGACGTAGCAGATAATAACAAAGTTTGTGTAATCTGGAGTGTTGAAAAAGTAGACAAGAAAACAAAAGAAATTCAATGGAAACTTTATTCATATAAGCACTACCCTGACTTAGGTTGGAGACCAGTAGATAACATGCTTACTTCTGTAAAGTCATATAAATAATAGAAAAGGCGTCAAATTTATAAAATTTGACGCCTTTTTTGGCAACAACGTTTCCTTAGTTTTACCTTATTTTAGAATTCAGCACTCTTAGGAGCTCTTGGGAAAGGTATTACGTCACGGATGTTACCCATACCTGAAACGAATAATACGATTCTTTCAAATCCTAAACCAAATCCTGAGTGGGGAGCAGTACCGAATTTACGTAGCTCTAAGTACCACCAAAGCTCTTCTTGAGGAACTCCCATTTCATTCATTCTAGTTAGAAGCTTATCATAAGACTCTTCTCTTTGAGAACCTCCAATGATTTCACCGATACCAGGGAATAAAACGTCCATTGCTCTTACTGTTTTTCCATCATCATTTTGTTTCATGTAGAATGATTTGATGTCTTTAGGGTAATCAGTAAGAATAACTGGCTTTTTGAATTCCTTCTCTACAAGATATCTTTCATGCTCAGATTGTAAATCAATACCCCAATCAACAGGATATTTAAATTTCTTCTTTTTGTAAGCTTTAGATCTTTTCAATACTTCGATTGCTTCCGTATACGTCAAACGCTCGAAGTCATTTTCAGACACAAACTTCAACCTTTCTAAAAGACCTAGTTCTGATCTTTCATTTTGAGGTTTTGTTTTTTGCTCTTGTGCATATCTTTGGTCTAAGAACTTCAAATCATCTGGACATTGTTCCATAGCATAATCGATTAAGAACTTAATCATTTCTTCTGCTAAGTCCATGTTATCGTCCAAGTCATAGAATGCCATCTCTGGTTCAATCATCCAGAATTCAGCTAAGTGACGAGAAGTATTTGAGTTTTCTGCACGGAATGTAGGCCCAAATGTATAAACCTCACCCATTGACATTGCTCCTACTTCAGCCTCTAACTGACCTGATACTGATAAGTTTACTGCCTTACCAAAGAAATCTTCTTTGAAATCGATTTCTCCTTCCTCTGTTAAAGGAGGATTTTTAAGATCAAAGTTAGTTACTTTGAACATTTCACCAGCACCTTCAGCATCAGAACCTGTAATGATTGGCGTATGCATATAAAGGAATCCTTTTTCATTAAAGAATTTATGGATACCATAAGCCAATGCATGTCTCACTCTATAAACAGCACTCATTGTTTGTGTACGAGGACGTAAGTGAGCCTTCTCTCTTAAGAACTCTAATGAGTGTTTTTTAGGTTGTAATGGATACTCTTCAGGATCTGCATCACCTAAAATTTCTATATTTTCAGCAAGGATTTCGATTCTTTGACCTTTTCCTTGAGATTCTACTACTTCACCGTCGATTGAAACTGCAGCACTAGTAGTTAATCTTTTTAGTAGATCTTCGTCAGTATTTTCAAAATCTACCACTGCTTGCAAATTATTGATAGTAGAACCATCATTCAATGCGATAAAACGATTGCTTCTAAATGTTCTAATCCATCCTTTTACAGTTACTTTGGCACCAACTTCACCGTGGGCCAGCAAGTCTTTAATCTTTGTTCTTTTCACTTGCGTGGTAGTTTAAATGTTTAAAATAAAAAAGACATACATAGGGTATGTCGGTAATTGCTCACAAATATATAAAGTTTCACTTATTATTTATGCCCTATTACAACGTTTTAAAGAATAAAATAGTCTTTTAAGTTGATTTTAAGAGATTTCTAATGTAGTACTTTAAATTAACAAAGCTTAATAAGGGAAATACTGCATTCATCAAAAAAAATAAGTAACATAGCAATTATCAGAAAGATCTCTTCATATCTAATACTAATTACGAATAACAACTATTACTAATGAGAAAAAAAGCATTAATCGGTGGTGTATCCGGTGTCACATTAATTATGCTGTCCTACCTATTCTTCTTTAATGAATCATCAGAAGAAGTATTATTTACAAAAGCAAGGTTTGATGATTTGTATATCAATGTTTCCACAACGGGAGAATTAGAAGCAAAAAGCTTCGTGGAAGTTAGAGGACCAATGCAAATGGGACAGGCAGGTATTTGGGAAGTAAGCATTAATAAATTAATTCCTGAAGGTTCTGTAGTCAAGAAAGGTGAATTAGTCGCTCAGTTAGACCCTTCTCAATTATCAGATAAACTGACGCAAAGACAAACTGACCTTACAAAAGCTGAGTCACAATGGGAACAAACTAAATTGGATACTGCACTTCAACTTAGTCAAGAAAGAGATAAAATTATTAATCTTGAATTTACAGTTGAAGAGAAAAAAATTGCATTAAAACAGTCTGCTTTTGAACCCCCTGCCACTATAAAACAAGCTGAAATTGAAGTTATCAAAGCTGAACGTGATTTAAAGCAAACAAGAAAAAATTACGATGTAAAACAACAACAACTGAGTGCAAAGATGAGGGAAACCTCTGCAACACTTAGTCAAGCACAAAGGAAAGTAAAGTTCTTACAAGATTTATCTCAAGATTTCACAATACTCGCTCCTGAAGATGGAATGTTGATTTATGCTAAAGATTATTCTGGAAAAAAGAAAAAAGAAGGCTCAACTATTCGTGGTTGGGACCCTGTGGTCGCGACTTTACCAGATCTTTCGGTTATGATTTCTAAGACTTATGTGAATGAAGTAGATATTCGAAAAATTAAAAAAGATCAAATTGTAAAAATTGGTCTTGATGCTTTTCCTGATAAAGCTTTAACGGGTAAAGTGACAAGTGTTGCCAATGTTGGAGAGCAAAAACCAAATTCAGATGCAAAAGTTTTTGAAGTAATCATCATCGTTAATGAAGAAGACTATACTTTACGCCCTGCAATGACGACTTCTAATATTATTCAAACCAACTTTATTGAAAACACATTATTGGTTCCTTTAGAAGCTATTCATACACAAGGTGATTCCATCAATTATGTGTACTACAAATCTTCAACTGGATTTGAAAAGAAAGAAGTTGTCACTGGTGAAATGAATGATAAAGATATCGAAATCAAAGAAGGACTTTCACCCGACGACATTGTTGCACTATCGACACCTGAAAACATCTCTGAGGAGATTACATTATTAAACTAAAGCAATGGATAGAATTTTAATTAATCTGTCTATCGCTTTTGAGGCAATTCTTGCAAATACAATCAGATCTTTCTTAACAGCATTAGGAATCATCTTTGGTGTGAGTGCAGTAATTGCCATGTTAGCCGTAGGCCAAGGAGCTCAGCAAGAAATCCTTGATCAAATGAAGTTAGTGGGTGTAAATAATATCGTCATTACTCCAATAGTGGAGCAAACAGAAGAACGAATAGCTCAAGGTAATGATGATGACAATAAATTTTCTCCAGGTCTAACTATACTGGATCTTGCCAATATTAAACATACCATTCCTAATATTCAAAAGATTAGTCCCGAGATAGAATTTGAAACATTCTTGATTAAAAATGGTATTCGAAGATCAACAAAATTAATTGGCGTAGAGAATGCATATTTTGAAATATATAATCATACTCTATCGGATGGTAATTTATTTTCGAAATCAAATTTCAAGTTTGGTCAAGCTGTATGTATTATTGGTAGAGGTATTCAAACTCGTTTTTTCCCTAAAGAAGACCCTATCGGAAAACGTATTAAATGTGGTGGGCAATGGCTTACCGTTATTGGAGTATTAAAAGAAAGAAATACATCTTCTAAGAGTTTAGAAAAGTTAGGGATCCGTAATGCCAATCTTGATGTTTATATCCCTATCAATACAATGCTTATTCGCTATCAAGATAGATCAAAAGTTACAGCTACAGATATTAAAATAGCTTCTCAAAATCAAGCTAGGAACAGAAATAATGATGCTGAAAAGAAAGTAGTGAACTATCATCAATTGGATAAGGTGGTCATTCAAATGGAAGAAAGTAATCAATTGGGGTTAGCTTCTGAAGTGTTACAAAGAATGCTAGCTAGAAGACATTTTGATAAAATTGATTTCGAAATCTCAATCCCTGAAATGTTGTTGCAACAGCAAAGAAGAACGAAAGACATTTTCAATATCGTATTAGGTGCGATTGCTTCTATATCACTAATTGTGGGAGGTATTGGTATTATGAATATTATGCTTGCCTCTGTTTTGGAACGTATTAAAGAAATTGGTTTACGAATTTCATTAGGTGCTAAAAAGAAGGATATCATTTTCCAGTTTTTATCCGAAGCTGTATTAATCAGTCTATCTGGCGGAACTATCGGGGTTATATTGGGAATTATGTTAGCTTATTTGATCTCTAATATTGCTGATATCCCAACAATTGTATCTTTTTCATCTGTATTAATTTCTTTTGGTGTATCAACATCAATCGGAGTTATTTTTGGAATTTCTCCAGCAAGAAAAGCAGCAAATCAAGATCCTATTGAATCTCTTCGATACGAATAAACAAACTATTACTTCAAAATGAACTACAAGAAACTTTTTATATATCTATCATTTTTCTTGAGTGCTCCTTTGTATGCTCAAGAAGTAATGACTTTGGATCAAGTAATCCGAATAGCTAAAGGGGAATCCTTATCTTCTCAACAAGCTGAAAACAGAAAAGAAAATTTCTATTGGCAATACAAACAATTTAAGTCCAACTTCCTCCCTCAGTTAGTTTTAGATGGTTACCTTCCTGATTTCAACCGTTCCATCTCTCCTATTACTCAACCTGATGGATCTACCGAATTTAGAGGAGTTAGTATGTCAACTTCTGAATTAAATTTAGCATTACAGCAAAATATTGGTTTTACAGGCGGTACTATATATATGGGGTCGAGTCTTCAAAGAATTGATAATTTTGAAGGATTAAATGAAGGTGTCAGTTATGCAGGTCAACCCTTTATGATTGGTTTTAATCAACCTCTTTTTACATTCAATCCATACAAATTTGACAAAGTCATTCAACCTTTGATTTATGAAGAATCTCAAAAGAAATATTCAGAAGAATTAGAACAAGTCGGATATGATGCCACACAGTTTTATTTTGATCTTCTATTAGCTCAGATCAATAAAAAAGTAGCTGAAACCAACCTTGCAAACAATGATACCATTTTTAAAATTGGTCAAGGAAGATATAATCTTGGTAAGATCGCTGAGAATGAATTACTTCAATTGGAATTAAGTGTGATTACGGCTGAGCGTAATTTACAATCTGCCAATTTAGAAATGGAACAAGCAACTTTAAACTTGTATACTTTTCTGGGTTTAACTTCCAATGAACAACAAGTGCAGTTATCCCTACCTGCTGAAATTCCTGATATTACAATTAGTTCTGATGTTGCAGTGGCGCAAGCCAAACTAAACCGACAGCAATATATCAGCTTTCATCGTCGAAAACTAGAAGCAGAACGAGCCGTTGCAAAAGCAAAAGGTGATGTTGGTTTACAAGTTAACCTTAGTGGTCGATTTGGTCTAACACAACAATCAAATATACCTAGTGGAGTGTATCAAGATCCTAATGAACAACAGCAATTTAGGCTTGGTTTTAATATTCCATTAGTCGATTGGGGACGAAGAAAATCTGCAGTAGAAACTGCTTTATCCAATCAAAAATTAGAAGAAAGTACAATTGCATTACAAGAACAGCGATTTACACAAGAGATTTACATGTTGGCTCGTCAAATTCCGATTATTCGTAAAAGGGTTCTATCTACAGAAAGAGCAAAAGTCGTTTCTGAAAAGAGTTATGAGATTGCTCGTCAACGCTACCTAGTTGGTAAAATAAGTGTAACAGATTTAAACATCACATTACGAGATAAGGATAGTGCAACAAAAGAGTATATGGCTTCATTGAAAGAATATTGGTTATCCTTCTATCGATTGAGAGTTTTCACTTTATATGATTTTCAAAAGAATGAAAAGATAGGCAGTTATTAAAATTGGTCTATGAATTGATATATAAAGAACAAATAAATAATGATTCTTTAAATCGTAGAAATGATGAAAAATTCTCACATTATCATCTTAGCAATAAGTGCATTTATTTTTTCTTGTTCATCAGAAAATAAACAAACTGAACATACTGAGGAAGTAACTATAGAGGTTGAAGATCTTAGCAAAGTAGATTCAAAAGCTTTATACATAGAAATTGATTCTCTTAAAAAAGAAGCTTTCGCATCTGAACAAGCAAAGATTGCAGCTGCAGAAGATGTTTTGAAATATATCAAAACTTCAAAAGTGAAAGGAAATTCAGAAAAAAAGGAAGCTGCTGAAGTTGCCATTGCTAACGCAAAAACAAAAGTGTATACTGATGCTAATTTTAATAATAATGATTATTTGATGCAATATGATCAAGCAATCAATGAAATGATTTTTGCACTTAGAGATTATGTAGAAACATTAGATAATCTTGATGTTCAAGAAGAAGTACAAGACTCAATTAAAGAAATTTCTGACGCAAGCGGTAGAGATACCTTTACAAGAGGATATTATAATAATGCTGTCAAAAAATGGAATAAAATGATAGCAAAACATAAAGAAAAATTACAAAAAGAAAATCCTAATACTGATATCGTTGAAATGGATTATTTCTATGGAGAATCTCCTTTGTAAATCTTTTCAATTGGGAGTGTAATCTGAACGCTGTCTCGTTTTAATTCAGAGTTTAATTTCTTTCTCAGTTCATAATAAAGTTTCTTTTTTCAAGAAGAACAACTTTTATGATACATTTTAAAAGTGATATTTCATTTTTGACAAGGGTGACGACGAAGGAGTCAATTT
>NZ_JBSWYJ010000053.1:0-33996 GCF_056161045.1 Flammeovirga sp. AWQ4_249 | reverse complement strand
CACTGTATTTTATTACTCCAAAAGAGGAGTTTTAAATGCCTTTCGTTAAAGGCGAGTGCAAAGGTAAGAAAGGAAATTTAATCTGCAATATATATTTTGTTTTATTTAGAAACTCATTTAGATAACTGATTATCAATCCTTTAGGCGTATGCTATACGCCTCTACACACATCATGTTTTTCCTTAGCCGTTTGCTGAAGGGAGTGCAAAGGTAATAGAAGGTTTTTTAAATGCAAACTATTATTATCATTAAAATTCTAACAGAAGTTAAGAATGGTTACACTGTTTCAGTATTGGTTAGATGTTATTCTCGTTAATAGCAAAATAGATTATGAAATTACTACTGATAAAGTTTTTCTTTTAATTTTAACAGCCCCTCTTTAAAGGAATGTTCTTCTAAATTATTCTCAATCATGAACTCCTCAATTTCTTTAAAAACTTCCTTTCTATGTTTAATAGCGATCATTTGTTGTCTTTCTTGATATTTAGCTTTTATCAATTTATAAATCTTAGGCGAAAACGCTCCTACTATTATCAATATAAAAGCTATAATGCCATAAATAATTTCAGAAGTGTAATCTTTGATGATTTCTTCCCATGGTTCTTGTATTAGTTCTACTTTCGTTAAAGTTTCTTGACCGTATACATTAAATGATAAAGTGTCTATTTTTTCTTTATGGAAATTAATAGAATCAAATGGTGTTATATAGATTGATATATATCCTTTCCGCCATGGTTTAATTCTCGGTGTTCCATAAAAGACCTTTAAATCTTTTGGTACATTTACTTCTTTAAGAAAATTCTTAACAGATGGGTAAACGGCATTCTTCTCCGTATTGAGATAAGGTACCTTGATTTCGAAAGTATCTTGATGAGATGAAAACTGTAATTCATCAGGAATATTCTTTCTTAATTCATTTATTAACATAACCTCAGGATTATAACTAATTGAATAATCTTGAGAAGAAGAATCTTCATTTATTATTACTGTGACAACTCCATTTAAAGACTTTGTTAAATCAGATGTCTTCTTTAGCGTTAATGGTATTTTAATCTTTTCTTTTGACCTTGGATTAAGACGTTTTTCTGGTATTTCATACTTTAACCATTTAGGGAGATTAAAATTGAAAATAGAATCTATATTATACAAAGTGTCATAGTCACTATCATTATAAAATGCCGCTTCTAGCCAAACAGTATCTAAAGGACTAAAAAGCTTCGTTTCTTCTATTTGGATATTGTTAATTAAAGTAGAAGTTGTGTCTTCCCAGAATACTTCACCTCTAATTTTCTTAACAAAACTAGATAGAAAAATATGCTGCTCTATATAATTATTTTTTAAAATAAGCTCCCCATACTTATCCCCTAATATTGTTGCAACAGGAGCAAATGAAAGTGTAAGCGTATCAGATGTCGGTATATAATTATTAATACTATCTTGTCGAAGTGTATCCCCTTCTATTTGAAAAAGAAAGCCACTACTATCTCCAGAATAAGTAATTTCCAGCGGTAATTCTCCTAAATTTGAAAAATGATAATTTGTAAACTCAGTTGAATCTGCTTCTACAAGACCTAAATTTAAAGTTATATCCTCTTTATGATTGACAATCTTTGTTTTTGTATCGGCCTTTATAGCTATTCGATAAATCTGTTTATCAATTCTAAATGCTATGAAAGCTTTATGACTTCCTTTTTCTATAACTTTAGGTCTAATCGTAATATTTAGATCTTTAAGTGCTTTTTTATAAAAAGTTGTTTCGTGATATTTTTGCCAAACATTTTGAATAGTATCTATATCAATAGAGAAAAAATCTGTATCACCGACAAAAAATAACTCAATATTGGCATCAGTAAAACCTCCTGTACAAGTCAATGAGATAGATTTATTATTTTCTTTGATTATCCCAAAATCCACCATTAGAGCATCAGTGATTAAGCTATTATTTTTTGAAAATTTAGCTTCTTTAAAAATCACTTGTTTCCACCTTGGATGTTGGTTTCCATTCTGTAAAAGTTTTATCGTAATCTTCTCCGATTTTTCAGGTGTTTTGTATTTGAAGAATTGGGCAAAACTTTCAATACAATAGAAATTTAAAATTAAAAAGAAGAAAAATCTAGTATAGTTATTCATTATTGTTTTAATTCCTTTACTAACAAATGAGCGTATTTTTCTAGTGATTTAAGAACGTTCTGATCTTCTTCTTCAACTCTTTCACTTTTTAGCTCATTAATATGCTCTAAATACTTATCAAAAGGCATTCCACCTCCAAGTCCATCAAAAACTTTTGCTCGACAATACGATTTAAACACCTTTAAATCATTATTATTTAAATCATTATAAAAGTTTCTTCCTTTGTATCTAAATAATAACTCTTTCAGTCGTTCATCCTTAAAATTAAAATATTCAAGGTTTAGGTTCTCAGGGTTAGTTTTCCCAACAGCACTTAATCTCTGCCCTAAACGTGCATCATCCTTATCAATAAATTTCTCATATAATCTGGCATCGACATCTTCCTGCTTTGGAAATGGGGTATTGAAGACCTCATTAATTTTCTCTCTGAATTCAGGTTGATCTTTAAGTATATCTTTAAGTTCTGATAGGTGTTTGTTGATTAATTGTAAATCTATATTTAGTTGCCTTGCTCTGTCTTCAGTAAGAATTTTTGGTGTTACGAACATGCTTGATTTATTAATAACCACCTGTCTAATACTAGGACGATCAGTTTGTTCATCATTTTTAGCATATAATTTTTCTCGAATTTCTTCAACAGAAAGGTGTGCGTATGAATTTGGAGAATGATGAAGATCTATACCATTGAAAGCACTTTGATTTCTTTTGTCATTGGCTAAAGGCACAAAAAACGAAAGATGACCATTTGCCATTGAAACGTAAGGAGTGATAAAAAGAAGTTTATCAATTGAAGTCATTGCATCTTCTATCATCTTTTTTACTCCTTGTTTATTTCTCATTGTTAAAGCGTAATTAAGTAGTTTTGGATTTGCTTCCTTAATTTTTTTAGCCATTTCAATAGTAGCCCAAACATCAGCTAATGCATCATGAGCATTTTCGTGTTCTATCCCATTTTCTTTTGATAAATTTTCTAATTTTAAATTAGTTGTCCCGTCTTCATTTTTTGGCCAATTAATTCCTTCAGGTCTTAAAGCATAAGTCATTCTAACAATGTCCAAAAGATCTAAACGAGAATTTTGGTCCCAGTATTCATGAGAATATGGATCAATAAAATTCCTATAAAAACCATATCTAGAAAATTCATCATCAAAACGAATATTATTATAACCTATATGACATGTACCCTTCCTACCCAGTTCATCTTTTATTCTAGCCATAAATTCGAATTCAGGGATTCCTTGAGCTTCAGCGATCTGGGGAGTAATACCTGTAACTAGACAAGCTTCTGGAGATGGAAGAAAATCTTTTGACGGTTTACAATACAAAACAATTGGATCTTCAATTGGATTAAAATTCACGTCTGTTCTGATTCCTGCAAATTGGGCAATTTTATCTTGTTTAGGATCTTTTCCAAATGTTTCGTAATCGTAAAAGAAAAAAGAAGTTGTATTCATATTAATTTATTCGTTATTTGATCGCATTACGAAACTAATAAAAAAAAAGATACTACACTTTAGAAGTTTTTTGAAAACAAAAAATAGTTCATGGAACTAAAAATTAAAAAATTTGATTAACTTTATGATAATCAGAATATATACTATTAATATTTATACATTTTCAAGACGGTTCTTTATATTTCTTTGTTCTCAAATTGACTTAAATTTATTTTGAAATGCGGAAGTTTTTTGAATAAAATTAAGTTGAATATAGAAATAACTGTTTTTTTTCAAGCTATGAAAAGAAAAAACGATCAATAAGTTGGAAATCTCTAAAGAAATTGATTATTTGACTATAACGTATTACGAATATATCTCTTATGGCAAAGTACATTTACTATAAAAAACCTTTTGAAGAAATCGATAAACTCGCCAAGGATACTAAAAAATCCATTAAGGAGTTTATGAAAGAAGTGCCTGCCAGTGAAACAAAAAGTTTTGAAACCAGAAAGGCTTTTTTTCAAAGTTTCACTTCAAAAAGAAAGGCAGCATGGAAGGGTTCTGAAGAAGGTTCAATGATTTACGTAGACGGGGTTAAACCTTATGCATTATCAACAAGAGACTTTCTTGAGGAATACCGCATTGCTATCCAACATCGTGGAAGAAAACCTCGTAAAACAGGAGGTTCAAACAAAATTGTCACTTTTAGAATGTCAGAAGATGAGTATTCTGCACTAGAAGAACAAGCGAAAAAGAAGAGCATGAAAGTTTCAGATTACATTCGAAATTTAATTGAATCTGATTTGATAAGTTAATGTGATTTTCTTTGACTATGAAAATCTTGTTTTGAAAAGGCTACTCTAAAGGGTAGCCTTTTTTATTTTTTCATCTCTAATTTTATTATTATGGAAATTACAAAATGGCTTCAACCTATCACTCTTGATGGAAAATTTGTTAAACTAGTTCCTTTGACTTTTGAACATAAAAATGAACTACTTCAAGCAGCTAATGATGGTAAGTTATGGGAATTATGGTTTACAAGTGTCCCTTCTCTTGAAAATATAGATCAATATCTATTCTTAGCAAATCAACAATTTGAACAGGACACGAGCCTTCCTTTTGCTGTAATTGATAAAAGACGAAATACTGTAATCGGTACCACTCGTTTTTTGAATGCAAACTCAAAATCTAAAAGATTAGAAATTGGCTATACTTGGTATGCTAAATCAGCACAAAAAACAGGTATTAATAAAGAATGTAAGTTACTTTTACTCTCGTATGCTTTTGAGAAATTAGATTGTATTGCTGTTGAATTTAGAACACATTTTCACAATGAAAACTCTAGGAGGGCCATTGCTAGCATTGGAGCAAAACAAGATGGTATTCTTAGAAATCATACCATAGATAAAGTTGGTAATATACGAGACACCGTTGTCTTTTCTATAATTTCGTCAGAATGGAAAGTAGTTAAATGTCGATTAGAATTTAAGCTGAAGCAATATTTAAGTTAACAAAATCATGTTCACTTTATATGTAGATTGAATTTCATATCTTTGGCTATATTTTTTATAAGAAGCGAAGATATATGCAGGAAGAAGAGAAAAAAAATATTAGCCTAGAAGAGATTGAGCAATGTACTGCTACTCTTGAAGCTATTTTAGAAAATACAAATCTATTATTCGAATTACCTGAAGAAAAGCGTATTGCTTTAATGAAGGCTGCTGGACGATTATCTCGCCCGGATAAAGACGAATACGATACAAGAAGAAAAGATAAAAAGAAGGCAGCAAAAAGAAAACAGCAAGAAAGAGATAAGCATTCTAGGAAATTCACTGGGATTAGAAGTGCAAGAGAAAATCATATCTTTATTGCTCCTAAAATACTTGAAGATCAAGATCTTCCTCAAGATATGCCAGAATTAGAATCTCCACGAAATTGTTACGTTTGTAAGAAGGAGTATACTCAGTTGCATCATTTTTATGATCAAATGTGTCCTGAATGTGGTGATTTTAACTATGCAAAACGATTCCAAGAAGCTGACCTTACAGGACAGATTGCAGTTGTTACAGGGTCTAGATTAAAAATTGGATATCATATTACACTAATCTTATTGAGGTCAGGTGCTACTGTAGTGGCTACCACTCGATTCCCTGTTGATTCTGCTAAAAGATTCTCTAAGGAAGAAGATTATCATGTTTGGAAGGATCGATTGAAAATTCATGGCTTAGATTTAAGACATATTCCAAGTGTTGAAATCTTCTGTAACTATATTGAGCAAAAATATGGTCGCTTAGATATTTTAATTAATAATGCAGCTCAGACTGTTCGCCGTCCATCAGGTTTTTATGCTCACATGATGGAGGATGAAGAAAAGCCATTTGCAGCATTAGATGCCGATACTCAACACTTATTATCTGAACATCAGTATTGTGTTGAACAGTTAAGTGACCTTTCTGATGGTAGTTCAAGTGCTAAAAATAGAAGACTTCCTGTAAAATGGAGTACAACTGAAGCAGGTGTAGGTATTCGTGCCTCAGCAAAATTATCTCAGATTCCATATAGTTTTGATAATTCTATTCAAACAAAAGAAGTATTTCCTGAAGGAAAATTAGATGTTGATTTACAACAAGTTGATTTAAGAAAAACAAACAGTTGGAGGCTTCGAATTGGAGAGATTGAAACACCTGAAATGGTTGAAGTTCAATTGGTCAATTCAATTGCACCATTTGTTCTTTGTAATCGCTTATCTAAATTGATGCAAGCTGATAATACAGGGAAGAAACATATTATCAACGTTTCTGCTATGGAAGGTAAATTCCACCGATTCCATAAAGAAGATCGTCACCCACATACGAATATGGCAAAAGCAGCCTTAAATATGTTGACTCACACTTCTGCAGGTACGTTAGCAAAAGATGGTATCTACATGAATGCTGTTGACACTGGTTGGGTAACGGATGAAGATCCTGCCCATATTTCTGCTAAGAAACAAGAAATTCATGATTTCCAACCTCCTTTAGATATTGTGGATGGAGCAGCAAGAGTTCTTGACCCATTGATTGATGGTATCAACTCTGGAAAACATTGGTCAGGTAAGTTCTTAAAAGATTATTTCCCAATTGATTGGTAAATAATTACTATCTAAGAAGCCATTTATTGAATTTTCATTAAATGGCTTTTTTTATTACCCGATTAACTGAAATAGACAATCAAAAAAACTAACTCGTTGGATTTGTGACTTTTACAAAGTACCACTACATAAACCGGTACAGTGTTAAATGTAAAATGGACACCTTTTTTAGAATATGGTACGATAAAAAATTTTGAATCTGATAGTTTTGTATCATTCGTTATTAAAAGGCTCTCTCAATCAGCTATGTAGCCTGCAAATTTCACTTTATTAAATCTATTTCTGAAATGAAAATGAAACTATTACTATTACGATCTATTGCTATTCTTATTATGGCAGGACTATTTTTACACACCGAATCTTCTGCACAACAAGCAGGAAGAAATGATGTAATACTTCAAGGCTTCCATTGGGAAGCTGCGGATCCAACTGCAAAAGACTGGTGGACAAACTTAAACGGGAAAGTCGGTGCTATCTCTGAGGCTGGATTTGACGCTATCTGGCTTCCACCTCCTTCTGACGCTGCTGATAGAGCAGGTTATTTACCTAGAAAATGGTATGATCTAAATTCTAATTATGGTACGGAAGCTGAATTAAGGGCGTTGGTACAAAACTTAGGAAATAACAATGTACAAGCAATTGCTGATATTGTAATCAACCACAGAGTTGGATCAACTGGATGGGCAGATTTTACAGAGCCTTCTTTAGGTGGTTGTTCTTCCATTTGTGCAGATGATGAAGTTAACTGGAGTGAATTCAGCAATGAACAAGGTGCTGCTTGTGGCGACAATGATTCAGGAACGCAATATGAAGCAGCTAGAGATTTGAATCACAATTCATTAACCGTTAGAGATGAAGTTAAAAAATGGATGAATTGGTTGAAAAATGATGTTGGTTTTGATGGATGGCGTTATGATTTTGTTCATGGATTTAATGCCTATTATTTCGCTGAGTATAACAACGCCACTTCACCATATATCTCAATTGGTGAACAATGGAAACCTTATAATGAAATTGTAGGATGGTTAAATGGTGCTCAAAATACTTCTTCAGCATTTGATTTTCCATTAAAATATACGCTGCATGATGCTGTTAACGGTAATTACAACTACTTAAATGGTCTTCCAAGTTTATTAGGTACTCATGGTAGTCAAGCAGTTTCATTCCTAGAGAATCATGATACAGAACCTGTTAGATCTGAATATGGAAATAATTCATTCCCAAATAATCCTAGCAACAATTCTCAACTTTTACAAGGTTATACATATATCTTGACTCACCCAGGTGTTCCTGTGGTATTCTATTCTCACTTTTTCGATTATGGAATTCAAGAGGAATTAAAAGAAATAATTGCTATTCGTAAGGCAAACAACATTACAAACACAAGTTATGTTCAAGTAGAAGGTCAAAATGATAATTCTTACTATGCAGCAATTATTGATAATAAGGTAGCGATGAAAATTGGCGGTGGTAATTGGTCACCTGGCTTTGGATGGAATCTAAAAGTATCTGGACCAGGTTATGCTATCTGGGATAAAGCACCAACTGTAGTGCTACCAACATTGACGTTAGATACACCGAGTGGTAATTACTCTAATGGATGTGCAACTATCAACCTATCTGCAGATCAAGGTACAATCTACTATACTTCAGACGGATCAACTCCTGATGCTACTGATAGTGTATACAATGGAAGTTTTGATGTATGTGGGATTGAAGGTGAGTCAAAAGTAGTAAAAGCAGTGGCCATAAATGAAAATGGTTCATCTAATGTAGTTCAAGGCACTTACACGTTTAATGAAGCTGCTTCTATGACTGTTTACTTCAAGGCAAATTGCGGTAATCCAGCGATTTATTTCTGGGGTGTTGTAGATGGTAATGCAACGACCACTTGGCCTGGAGAAAGTATGCAACCTTCTTCTAAATATGAAGGATTTTATGAATACACAATTGAAGGAAGTTGTACAAATCTCATTCTATTGTGTAATGGTTCAAAAGTTACAGAAGATGAAATGTCTATCTGTGGAGATGTTTGGTATGACAATGGATGGGTAGAAGAACCAATTCCAGATGAACCAGATACAATTGCTCCAACAGTTTCAATATCTCCTGATGGCGGTAATTTTGAAGGAAGCGTTGAAGTATCTATTTCAGCATCAGATAATGAGGATGCTTCTCCAACAATCTATTATTCAACGGATGGATCTGCACCGACTCAAACTGCAAATGGATCTGTTACAATTACATTAACAGCTGATGCTGTAGTTCAATATTATGCTGAAGATGAAGCAGGAAATGTTTCTTCAACAAATTCTTCTTCGTTCACTATAGAAGAATTACCAGAGCCAGAAGGTGGATTTACAGTGTATGTGAAAGGTTACAACATGATTCATCATTGGGGAGCTTCACCAGTAGGAAGTGTAAGTAGTACTGCATGGCCTGGAGCTTCGATGTCACTGGAAGATGGCTGGTATGTCTATGAATTCCCTGCCGCCGTTACATCAACTAATTTGTTATTCCATGATGGTAATGGCAACCAAACAGATGATATGACAAGAGATAGAGATGGTTGGTTTGAAAATGGGCAATGGTCGGATATAGCTCCAGAACCTGTTAGTGGATTAGTGATTCACTATAAATCAAGTTGGGGTAACAGTACAAGAATACATTATTGGGGAGCATCAAATGGCACAAGTTCTAATTGGCCAGGTGAAGCAATGAGTAGTGAAGGAAATGGTTGGTATACCTACACTATCGAAGGAGCAACAAGTAGTAATTTACTTTTCCATAATGGAGCAGGTGCTCAAACTTCTGATTTATCAAGAAGTGGAGAAGGATGGTACAAAGATGGAGTTTGGTACTCTAGCAATCCTGAGGGCTCTAATGCAAGAACAATTGTAGGTGAGTTAAATCTGGAAGATCAATTATCATTATATCCAACACAACCTACAACTCACTTCACTTTAGCTATTCAATCAGAAAATAATGGCCTCTTACAAATGCGTGCATTTAATCTGAATGGTCAAGAAGTTTTAACTCCAATTGAAAAAGAAATAAATCACGGAAAACATCAAATAAAAGTGCCTATTAATGCACTTAGCAAAGGATTATATCTTATTAAAGTGTCTTTAAATAATCAACAAATAGTAAAGAAAATAATTATCAACTAAAATAAGTATATTCATTTCATTCCTTAGTTTACACCAAGGGTTCAGTAGAGCCTTTGGTGTTTTTTTGTTTAACAATTAAATTAATAATATTAAACAATATTTCTTCTCATCAGTTTAGTAGTTGTATTTAATCAAATAGATATGAAAAAGATATTAGTAATTGGTGGATCTTCCGGAATCGGAAAAGAGGTTGTAAAGCAGCTTTCAAATCAAGGGCATGAAATATATGCTACTTATAATACAACTACTCCTCAAGAAGATTACAGCAATGTACAATTCTTCCACTTTAATATTCTAGACGAAAACCTTGACTTTTCTGTTATTCCTAATGAATTAGATGGATTGGTATATTGTCCAGGTGCAATTGAATTATTACCATTTGCAAAAATACCATTATCTACTTTCATGAACGACTTCCAACTACAAGTCGGAGGAGCAATTAAGGTCTTACAAGGGTGTATAAATGCATTGAGAAAAGGAAATGGCTCAGTAGTATTGTATTCAACTGTTGCTCATCAAATGGGTTTCAAATACCACAGTGTTGTCTCTTGTTCTAAAGGAGCTATCGAAGGGCTCGCGAAATCTCTCGCTGCAGAATATGCACCTAAAATACGTTTCAATGTTGTTGCTCCATCTTTAACCGCCACACCTTTAGCTGAAAAATTTATCAATTCAGAAGCCAAAATCGAAGCGAATGCGAAGACTCATCCTCTCCAACGTATTGGTACGGTTAAAGATATAGCTGATGCAACACTTTTCTTACTCTCTGATCAATCATCATGGATGACAGGACAAGTACTTCATGTAGATGGTGGATTATCAACTCTTAAAATGTAAAAACCATGTTTGGACTATTTAAAAAGAAATCAAAAAAAGAAAAGCTAGAAGCAAAGTATAAAAAGCTTTTAGAGGAGTCGCATCGACTTTCAACAGTAAATAGAATGCAAAGCGATCAAAAAATGTATGAGGCAAATCAAGTTTTAGAAGAAATAGAAAAATTATAACTATGGGATTTTATCAATTTAAAGCCTCTCAAAAAATAAATGCTTCAGTTGATGAAGTTTGGGATTTTATCTCTTCACCAAAAAATCTAAAAGAAATAACGCCTGACTATATGGGGTTTGATATAACTTCAGAACATTTAGAAGAAAAAATGTATCAAGGTATGATAATCACCTATAAAGTGAGTCCATTACTTGGTATCAAAATGGATTGGATGACAGAAATTACGCATGTAAGAGATAAAGAATACTTTGTTGATGAACAAAGAGTTGGACCTTACAATTTATGGCATCACCAACATATTTTAGAACCCTTAGAAGATGGAGTAATGATGAAAGATATCGTCACATATTCCCCTCCTTTTGGTCCAATTGGTGATTTGGCGAACCTTTTCGTCATTAAAAATAAATTAAAAGAAATCTTCGCCTATCGAAAGAAGGTGGTAGATGAGAAGTGGAATAAATAGTAAAATCCCCTATAATGTAATGCTTTATAGGGGATCCATGCTTACAGATACTAAATTGCTATATACAATTTTGGGCTTAACCTGAAATGTTTATAACTAAATATTTATTTTGATAAGTAATCCGCTTTTTTGTCGAAGTAAAGCGTATCTTGCTCGTCTCCTTTTTTCACGATTACTTTATAAACTTCTTTCCCACCTTCCTTAGAGTTTTTTACATTTTCTGAAGTAGATACGATAACCCAATCAGCATAATCTTTCTCTAATTGATTTAAAACTGTAGTTGGTAATTCTACATTTTGTAAATCTTTCTTTACTAAAACTATATTACCATCAGCATCGAAATATAATTTTTCAATACCATTAGCTGATTTTAGTTTAACTTCAAAAGTCTTGTTAAATAAACCTTTCACAGGTGTATTTTTATACACTGCTTTGTATTCAGCTTCGATTAATGTAAATGGAATTTCAGAGATTTGATCAACGTAGAAATCACCATAATTTTCATCGATTTCAGAATAAATAGTTCCGGGTATTTCTTCTTCATCTAATAATTGAATTTTTAAAACTGCTTTTTGAGCAAAAGACGCCTGAGACATTAAGATTAATGTAATAATTGAAGCGATAAATTTTTTCATGATAAATGTTTATTTTATTATTTTTTGTATAGTCTCTCAAACGCCTTACTACTTCTTATTTTTTTAATAATCTGATTGTTTCTTTTATTAATCTAACTGAAATAAAAATACCAATACCACAAGTCATAAAAAAACACCTTACTGATACGATCAATAAGGTGTTTCGTGGACTTAACTTAACTCTCTCAATTTTTTATCACTTTTATATATATGTGTTATCATCTAAATTCAAATATATATACCACAAAATGGATAATTTAGTTTAATATCAAGCAATATATACTGTTAATGATTTTATATCATTAAAAAAGGAATTAATCTAGAATTAAGTGGAAAGTCGGAATGACTATTTATGGGAAAATAAAAGAGCACTTTATCGATCACCATGCTGGAAAGGTAAAGAATCTCAGCGATCAATAAAGTGCTTAAATGCTTAGTGTACTTTAAATAAATTTCAACAATGAGATGAATAAGAACAAAGTTCCTATCCTTCTTATTATCAAAGATAGCTAAGAAAACCGTTGCTTGTACTACCCCTTAGGGTAGTTTTTAAATAAATGTTAATCAAATTGCAAGTAATTACTTGAATTGTATAACGTTTTCTTTAGGTAACCCTATAAATCTAGAGAATATACAAAAAGAAAAAGGCAGGTTTACATTTCATAAACCTGCCTTATATGTATATCTAATCTTATTCTAATTCAAGAATCTTAGAATTCTTTTGAACCAAATTCAGACTTAACTTTCTTCGACTTGTTCTTCAAGTTATTGAAGTTGTATGTTACGTTGATCATGATTTGATCTACTTCATATACATAATTTGTCGTTGTATAGAATTGTTGCTGTTGCATAGTCCCATCTGGTAATTCAACTACATAGTCACCAGAAGTAGTGATACGTTGTTCGTTAGTATTCAATAATCCCATATCCATATTTAACCACTGAACAGTTACAGCTAAACGATCATCCATGAATGTTTTCTTCACCGATAAGTTAGGGCTATAGAATCTAGAATCTTCACCTTGAGCAGTTACTCTCTCAGACAGATAGTTGAAGGAGAAGTTCGTTGACAATGTTGGTGTGATTTTGAATGTAGTATTGATATTAAAGTTGTACTGCCAAGCTTTTGTATCTACAGGAATTGTTACTACCCAATTGTTGTCAGTATCTTCATAATCAAACTCACCAAAGATATGTTGATGATACACGTTACCACCTACATAGAAGTTCCACCAGTCCGTCAATTGTAATGAAGTACCCATTTCAATACCAAATACTTGTGAAGTACCTACATTTGTATACACACGGTTCAATACTGAATCAGAATCAATTGTATTGGTACGGTTGATTAAGTTTTGTGTATTTCTGAAGTAACCCGTAATGAAAACAGAATTATCTCCAAAGTCTTGTACTGCACCTAATTCAACTAAATCAATAAATTCTGGCTCTAGATCTGCATCACCTTGCTCTAATGTTTCAGAGTGTTCTTTCTCTTTGAATGGATTCATTTTGAAAGTCGTTGTTCTCTCTACACGCTTAGAGTAAGCTGTTTTTAATCTTAAGTTATCATTCACTTCGTACTGTAGATTAGCTGAAGGGAATAATTTGAAATAATCGTAATTGTTTACTTCTCTTTTAGATTCATCCATGATTACACCGTTTTCATAACCAAGGAAGTCAACTTGACGATCCATGTATTCAGCTCTAACACCTGCACCATAAGTCCAAGCTCCTTTAGAACCAGCAATTTGAGCATACGCTGAGTGAATATCTCTTGTTAAGTTTAAGTTTGAAGAGTAATTATCTACTACTTCCCACTCCCCTGTTGGTCTACCATCCGCTAAAACTTCTCTTTCGTACAAGAAATCACCTTGATGATCTAAAGTTCTATATTGATAACCTACTTCGATTTGTCCAAACTTCATTGGTTTGAAACTATAATCGATATTTGCACGGAAACCATTTAATGGATTTTCGTTTGTGTTTCTCTCTCTTAGATAGTAAAACTGTTCATCAGAAGGAGTATCAAAATCATTCGCTTGGTTATCATTATATGTTGGACCTCCTAATAAAGAGTACTCATATAACGCTGAAGCTTTTAGTTGTGATTGGTTTTCAAATGTATGTGTCCAATCAATACTAGAGATAAAGAAATCAGATTGTCTGTTTCTTGAGTTGTGGTTGTAGTAATCAAAAGACTCACCACCTTCGAAATGATTATCATTGTAATAGATATCCGCAAGACGAGTCTTGTCTCTGATACCACCTACTGCTGAGAAATTAAAGCTGTTGTTTTCACTAGGATTAAAACCTAATGAAACGTTTGCTGAATAGTTTTCTTCAACATAAGAACGTTCACCATCAGAAGGGAAATAGAAAGTTGGATCATCTCCCATTTTTGTCCAAACATCACCTTCACGACGACCTGATTTGTCATTTCTTTGGTATGATGCACCCACAGCCCAATTGAATTTTTCCAATTGTTGAGCTACCGTAAAGTCTGCACCATAACGTAATGGATTATCATGGTTGTCATAATTCTCAATCGCAGGAAGACCGCCTCTTACATTTACTTGAGTGTAAATACCTTCAGATGATCCCTTAGTTGTAATGATGTTGATAATACCTGCTTTACCTTCAGAATCGTACTTTGCTGATGGAGCTGTGATTACCTCTACATTTTTGATTGAGTTGGCTGGAAGTTGATTTAATATTGTTGCTGCATCCGTTTGGATTGGCTTACCATTTAATAATACAACAAAACCAGTAGAACCACGAACTGCTAATGAACCTTCTGCATTGATACTTACTGACGGCATATTTTTCAATACATCAGTTGCAGTACCACCTGCTGCATTTTCAAATTTAGTAGCATCAAAAACTTGACGATCTACTTTTGTTACAGTGGTCAACTGTTCACCTTTAACTTCAATTTCTTGAAGCATTTGGTTGTCTTCTTTTAAGGCGATTGTACCAAGATTTAATGTTCCTCCTTTTAAGTTTACATTCTCTTGTGTATAAGTTTCGAAGCCCATGAAAGCAACGGTTAACTTATAATTACCTTTTTTTAGTTTTGCTAAAGTAAATTGACCTTCAGCATCTGTTACAACACCTGTCACAAGGCTGTTGTCTGATTGATTATAAAGAGCTACAGTTGCGTATTCGATAATTGTATTCGATGTTGCCTCCTTTACGTTACCCGTAATTTTGTTTTGGCCGAATACAACAGTCGAAGAAATCATTGTCATAGCCACACACATGACAATCATACTCATTTTTTGAGTAAAACGTTTCATTTCGATAGTTTGATTAATAAATAGAAAAAATAACTTAATTTGCTTTTACAAAGGTAGTACACGAGAATTGTACATTAAGAGTACATTTGAAAGAAAAGGTACATTAATATTGTACTTTCGATTGTTTTATACTTAACAAATGTAAATAAAAGCAACCTGATTACTTTATCTATAAAGATGGTTGAATAAAGTCATAGATTTCAAGAAAGAAATATCAGTTTTTGTACAGAAATATATTTTGTATTTGTAAATATTTTTAAATGCAATTGAGATTTTATAAACTGTATTTGAATGACTCTTCATCTATGTTAATTATCTAGTAAATGTAGAGTTGACTATCCATCCAAAGATTACTTAAAAGCAGACTAATGAAACAAACTTACCTTTTGATTTTAGCATATTTGCTATTTCAAACAAACTATACCCTAGGTAATGATAGAATACCTGATGTAAAAAATAAACTAAAAGCATCTCACCTATCCATCAAAAATATAGATGGTAAACTAGAGATTTTTGAAAAGGTATCTTCAGAGAAAAGGTTTATCAAAAATTTTAAATCTAATACTGAGGAACGTATTTATTTCTCAGAATTTGAAGGAATCAATGCTATTCAAGCCTATACGAAATACCCTTTTAAGAAAAAGTTTAAAAAAGAAGATGCTTCTGATTTTGAAACTAGAGATGTACTAGAAAAAGGGATTTTTTTTAGTGGACTGCGATACATAACATTTACCTACCCACAAGTTACTGATAATAGTATTGGTTACCTTTCATATATAAGAAAGATAAATGATCCTCATTTTCTAAATCCTTTTTATTTCCAATCAAATGCTCCTACTGAAAAAGCATCTTTTAGTGTGTCTTTTTCTGAAAATGTGAAAGTCCGTTATTTGCTTTTTGGTGAGGGGACTGATGAAATAAGAATGACGACCTCAAAAGAAAATGGGATGACAACCTATCAGTGGTCTATGGAAAATATACCTGCTTATAAATTTGAAAAGAATGCTCCTTCAAGATCGTATACAGCTCCCCATATTGTTGTGATGATTGATTCTTACGAAAAAAATGGCAAAACAATTAAAGTTTCTGAAGATGTCAATAGTCTTTATAACTGGTACAATAGCTTGGTCAACAAAATTACTCCTTGTGAAAAAGATATCTTAGAAGCTCAATTAGAAGAAATTGTAAATGATAAAATGTCTGATACTCAGAAGAAGCAAGCCGTTTTTAAATGGGTGCAAAAGAATATCAAATACATTGCTTTTGAAAATGGAATGGCCGGTTTTATTCCTAGAAGTGCCTGCGATGTCATCCATAAACGTTATGGAGATTGTAAAGATATGGCCAACCTACTTTATTCATTCTATTCAGTGCTTGGTTATGATGCTCATTTGACTTGGATTGGTACTAGAGGAAAACCTTATTCTTATCATGAACTTCCTACTACGATTACTGATAATCATATGATTTGTGCATTAACTGAAGCTGATACTACTTTGTTTTTAGATGCTACAAATCCATTCTCTGATTTCGGTACGCCGACAAGTATGATTCAAGGAAAAGAGGCTTTGATAGCTGGTGATGCTACGACTTTTACAATTTTAAAAGTACCTGAAGTAAGTGCTATTAAAAACAGGAGGTTAGATACTGTTAGATGCCAATTAGTAGATATGGATATAGAAGGATCAATTTCTGTGCAATTGAGTGGGTATGCTAAAGAAGATTATAAAGTCAGTCAATATAAAGGAGAAATACAGAATGACCATGAAGCATTAAGAGATTTCCTGAATATTGGTGAAAATAATATCGTACTCCAAGAAGCTGATCATAGTAAAACATTAGATACATTAAACACTCATTTTAAAATGCCTAATTATGCTAGAAATGTAGGACAAAAATATTATGTGAATTTAAATCTTCAAAAAATAGAATTAGGTGAAAGGTTGGATGAAATTAATCGTTTATATCCTTACGAGAAAGAGTTTAAGAAAACAATTGAATCTCATATAGAGTTTATTATTCCAAAAGGAATGGAAGTAAGCTATTTACCACCTAATCAATCCATTAAAAACGAACTAGGTGAAATTAAAGCTGTATATCGTCAAGAAAACAATATTATTTATTTTGATAAAGTATTTACATCAAATGTGTTACTGATTCAAAAAGAAGATTTTACTACTTGGAATACCTTCATCCAAAAAGTATCTGAAATCAATCAAGAAAATATTATACTGAAAAAAACTAATCTACAATAAAATGAAAAAAGCAAATTTCTTATTCTCTGTACTCTTCTTATTCTCGGGTATCCTGTATGCTCAAGATTTAGTATATAAAAATTATGTTTGGGATGAAAACCCATCTCTTCATACGATTGATGAAAGCTTAATTAAAGAACATTCAGCTGTAATTGTAAAGGATTATACATTTAGTGAATATTATGAGAGTCGTGGTGAGTTAAATACTTATAAAACTATTCATAATATTATACATGTCAATAGTGATGCAGGTATAGAAAAATACAATAAAATATATATCCCAATGCAAGGAGGTTCAGAAATTGTTGACTTGAAAGTTCGCTCTATATCTGCCGATGGAAAAGTGACAACTATTCAACGTGATAATATTAAAGAACTAGAGAATGTAAAAGGGATTAGTAATGTAAAAATATTTGCAATGGAAGGTTTAGAAGTGGGAGGAGAAGCTGAATATTGTTATACACTTAAACTTCCTATTCGCTTTTTTGGTATTGAAACTTTACAGACTGATGACCCCATTTTAGATGGATTAGTTCAAGTGTATTATCCTGATAATTGGATATTAAAATACAAGACTTACAATAATTTAGAAAAGCCTACTGTACAAAGGATAGGCAAAAAAAATTGTTTAATTGTCCATCAAAAAAATATCCCTGCCTTTGTCGAAGAGGAATACGCCTTAAAGGATCCATTAAAACTTCGTTTTGAATATAAAGTCCATAGTAATGGTCGTTATCTTAATATGTTTTCATGGTATAATATCTTTAAACAAATGATGATCAACTATTCTGATACAAAAGCTGCAGGTGTTGCAGCAAAATTTGTAAAGGATATTAAAAATCAAAGGATCTCAGATGAAGAAAAAATTATTGCTCTAGAAAATAAAATTAAATCTACTATTCGTCTAGAAAAGAGATATGACAAATTCCTTGGTTCACCAAAAGAAATCGTAAAAGGAGGTTTCGGTAACGCAACAGGTTTAATGCGACTTTATATTTACTGTCTTGATGCTTTAGAAATAGACAATACTATAGTAGTAGGTTGTAATAGAATGGATGGTCACCTTGAAAATGATTTCGCTAATCCAGTAAAAATCAATGAAGTATTCATATATTTCCCTAAATACGATAAATACTTGTTACCAGAACATTATCACATGAGGTATGGAGGTGTTCATACAGGTTTAATAGACACTAAAGCATTCTTTATTTCATACTATATTGAAAATAATAAACTAAAAAAATCTACTGATAAATTTAAAAAAATAGAAGGGTTGAGTTATGAAGTAAATAAAGTGGGTGTGAATGCAACAATTGACTTTTCAGATAATTTAGCTTTACCTAATGTATCACTTGAAGATTTTTGTCAAGGTTATAGAGCTTTTGCTTATAGGTCTGCATTTAAAGAAAATAATGAGAAAGGATTCGAAGAAGATTTTATTAAGAACACTATCATGACTTCTTATAAAAACTACAATCTAAAAGATTTTCAAAAGGAAGGTGAAAATATAGAATTATCATCTAACCCTGAAAATTATTATAGAATGAAAGTAAACTTTACGACACCTGAACTAGTCGAAAAGGCAGGTAATGAATACTTAATTTCTGTTGGTAAAATAATTGGAAAACAATCGGAGCTATATCAAGAAAAGGAAAGGCAACATGATATTACATCTTCAACAATCACAAATTATAATCATACTATAACGATTAATATTCCGAAAGGCTATAAGCTAGAAGGTTTAGAAAATATTAAAATAGATAATGAACTTGTGATCAATAATGAAGCACTCGCATTTTTCAAATCTAATTATACAAAAAATGCATCCTCAGTTACGATTACTGTCAATAAGGTTTATAAGACTCTTCATTTTCCAAAAGAAAAATATCCTGAATTTAGAAAAGTAATTAATTCAGCAGCCAATTTTAATAAACTAACTTTGGTTTTAGTTAAAAATGATATTGAGCAATAAAAAAATGGGAGTACATGGTGTAATGTTCTCCCGTTTTCATTTCAAAGAAAAAAGGAGGACAAAAATCCCCCTTCTTTAACTTATCTAATAACCTTGTTTTTTATTTCTTCAAGTTCGCTTTATTAAAAACGTTATCAGAAATTGGTACATTATCTTGCATTTCAAGCACAATAAAATCCGTTCCTTTACCGTCTTTTAAAACGTCTTTATAATTCATTTTGAAAGGATAATATCTCCCATTTACTAGACGAATATCTTCCATATTTACGGTCTTCAACATTTGACCACTTTTCGCAAACATATCTTGACGCATTGGTACAAAATGCTTCTTCTCAATCCACATTTTTAATTTTGGATAAGCGATATCATTGACCTTAGCTTCCAACTCCATGATATAGCAATCTTCACCATTCATCTCCTCTTCACCTACAATTTTAGGCGTATACATATCGACCAACTTGCGTTCTTGCATCATATCTTCATACGACATATCTGAACCATTTACAGATTGTCTTAGCATATGCCCTGAGATCTGAATTGTACGGTCTGAAGAGGGTGAGTAAATCCAAAGTTTATCATCCAATTTCAACATCTTCGTTCCTTTTTCTCTTGCAGGAGAAAGGTATTCTGAAAAGGAATCATCTGTTCCTCTTGAATAGGCATCCATTACAATTTCTTTATTCTTTCTTTTTCCATATACAATCATCTTTGTTTTTGAGATTTTTGTATTGGAATACATATTTTCATCAATCTTCTTTAGCATTGCTACTGGATCTTGTGCATATGTGAAGCTTGTGATCAGCATTAATGCTAGTGTAAATATTTTTTTCATAGATTTTATATTATGTTCATTTTATATCGTAAGTGTTAAGCCGATAAGCGACACATGTGATTGATAACTGGCGAAGTTTCCCGATTTTGAAATGTATTAAACTTTTTATCGAAGTCAGGAGACTTCACCAATAATGACTTCCAAGTGACGCTCTCGCTTAACACTTGAAACATTGTATTCTTTAACTTAAACTCCTAATTCATTAAATAATTCTGAGGTGTGACGTTTGAAGATTCCTCTACCCGATAATAAGGCGCCAAAGAAAGTGGCAATCACCCCAGGAAAGAAACCTATGTAGAATTGAGAGGGTGTAACTTGAGCTCTAATCACATTAGAGATCATCACATTACTTTTCCCCAACATATCGGTCATATCCAAACCTACTTCTTGTAAATAGTACGTCATGATCACCCCTAAGATCGTCCCTAGAATAGAACCAATGACACCTACTATTACAGATTCCATCAATAAGGTCTTATAAATTGCTCGTTTAGATTCACCCATAGCGATACGAATACCAAACTCAGTATATCTTCTTAAGCCTCCTAGAAGGCCTGTATTCCAAAGTACGATTGACATGGCGATGATAAAGAAGATACTGAAAATTGAACTCATACTATTGGCAATATCCAACATGCTTCTTAATCCATTTTGATCTCTTAATGCCAACATTTGAGGAGCATATTCGTCTTTATCATTGGCAAATGATGCATTATAAGAAGTTTTGATTTCTTCAATTTTATCTTCATCATAAACACCGTTTGGAAGGAATCCGTAAATCTCTTGTGCGGCATCAGCCATATCTAAAATACTTTCCGCATCCTTTATTCCAATGATAAAAGTACGATCATCCATTAATGACATTCCAAATTCAACAGATCCTACGTACGTGAAGTTTTGAAAAGACATACTTCCATCCATGGTTGAGCCAAAATAAGTTACTGTATCTCCAACTTTCACGCCCATACGTTTGGCTAATCCTTTCCCCAAAAGCATCTCAAAAGGACTATTAGGTAAACGACCTTCTAAAATATTTTCAGAGATATTCATACGTTCCAAGTCTGCATTACCAGGCGTCATATCAAAAGCAATACCTCCTGCAATACCTTGTGTTTTTGTTTGTCCATTTTCATCTGGCACATCCAAAATACCACCGAAATTGAAACGTCTTACCCAGTCTACATCAGGATATTTCTGATTTAAATCGGCAATAACATCTCCCGCTTCTAAAATGGATAAGTCCAACGGTTTTTGAGCAATATTTTTCACATATTCTCTCGTCATCACTTTCATATGTCCCGTACCAAAACGAGCATTTTGATCAACGATATCACCCATTGCTCCTTTCATGTACCCCACAAAGAATACAGTCAATGAAACTCCTAAGCTTACTATAATAACAGGAAGTAAACTTCTACTTTTGTCTCTAATTAGACCTTTAAATAAAAATTCAAACATTATTTCTTTCCTTTAAGCGCGTCTACTGTATTCATTTTAGCAATCTTACGAACAGGTAAGTAACTGATGATTGCAGAAAGTGTTACTACCCAAAATACTGTCTTGGTAAACAGTGCCGGTGTCAATAAAGGATAAATGTATTCTCCAATGGTAATCCCCATTTCTCTAGATTGTTCAATGTTAGAACTCATTGGAATCCCCACCTCACTTAGCCATCCGATCAATGGAAAAGCGATAATTGAGCCTACAATGGAAGCAATAATAGCATACATTGTTCCTTCTAAAGTGAATAAGAAAGTCACTCTTTTCTTGGTGAAACCTAAAGCGATGTATGTTCCGATTTCCTTTTGTCGTTTGAATACTGAGAATACTTGAGAATCGAAAATGGCGATCAAGGCAATCATCATTAAGATACCATAAAGGAATGATGATCCTCCTTTTTTCATCTCAATCAAATTGTAAAACTCCGCAAGCAATTGCTCCTTATTTTCATAAGTCCACGTTTTATTGGTAGACTGATTGTATTGCTCATCTGCTAAAAGATAAGTTGCATTATCAGTTAAACCTGTCAATTCTCCTAATCGATCTAAATCCATCCAAATTTGCCCTGCATCTACGGTAGGAACATTTGTATCAAAAATCCCTGCAATTGTAATTTTTTGCGCATCGAAAGTGCCGTTTTTATCTTTCCAACGCATCAAGATTTCATCCCCAACTTTAAAGTGATTGTTGTCTGCCATTGCTTGACCGATAATTACAGGAATATTAGCTTTACTTTCTTTTAGAAGGTTCGTTGGTAAGGTAATAACATCTTGGTCAGCTGGAATGCCTTTCAACATAATCGGCACCATTCTTCCTTGAGGATAAATATTTGCTTGACGGATTAATACAGGTGTTAGATGCTTGTCTTTTTCATACACCCCCTGCCCACTTTCTATCGTAAATGGATCGAGTTTATCATATTCAGGGTGGGTAACATGCCCTTGTGCAAATTCCCAAGCTACCTGATCTCTAATTCCTTGATATTCCCAACCAGCATACATACTGTTGAAGAATAAGATCATTATAAAAGCGGCTGCCAATGTAATGATGGTAAGCCAAGTTCTCAGTCCAGAACTGATGATGTTTCTGAAAGCCAATCGAAAACTCAACCCTATGTTATATAGTGTATTCATTTCCTTATTTCGTTTCGTCTTTCTTTACTTTACCATCCTCTAAAGAGATTACTCTTTTCAAGTATTCAATCACTTTACTATCATGTGACGAGAAGATAAATGTTATTCCCAATTCTTCGTTCAGCTTTTTCAAGATATCCATTACTTTATAAGCATTGGCAGAATCTAGGTTAGCAGTTGGTTCATCAGCTAATACAATGTCTGGCTTTTTGACAATTGATCTTGCTATTGCTACTCGCTGAGCTTGTCCACCAGAAATTTGAGAAGGTTTTTTATTGGCAATATCTGCTAACCCCACCCATTCTAAGGCTTGCATTACTGCTGCTTTTCTTTCTGCTTTTGATTGTTTTTGAAGTAATAATGGGAACTCAACGTTCTCAAAAATGGTATAAACAGGAAGGAGGTTATAACTTTGGAAAATAAAGCCAATGTGTTGATTTCTTAGTAATGCCGACTCTTCATCAGATTTAGCAGCAACACTTTTACCGCTAATTAGGATCTCTCCTTCTGATGGTTCATCCAAAGCACCCACTAAATTAAGTAATGTCGTTTTTCCAGATCCACTAGGTCCAATAAGACCTGTAAATTCTCCTTTTTGAATATCAAGTTTGATATTACTAAGGGCCGTAAACTCTGTTTCCCCTACTGGAAAACGTTTTGTTACGTTTTTGATTTCGATGATGTTGTTTGCGTTCATATATCTATAGTTTCGTATTTGTCGTTGTCTCTATTCATATTTCAAGTGTTAAGCGTTTGCATCACTTGGAAATAATTATTAGTGAAGTATATGGGAGTATGCAATACGCCCCTACGTTAATGGTTTAATACTGCCATTAACCTGATCCCGAAGCCAGGCGTAAATTGGTTTAGGTCATTTGTGGCAATTGGCGTGGATATATCTGTTGTAGGGTTGTAATACACCATGATATAACCTGTCCATATATTGAAATCGTGATTGTATATTACGTAAAATCCATTTTCCTTGTTGGTCCAATCTCTATAGATCATTAGAGAAACATTATCAAAGAAACTGATGGGGTAGTTTAATGAAAATGCTGTAGTATTACCTTTGTATTCTGCATGATCAAACTCTTCTCCGTACCAAGTAAAAAGATGTTCACCTACTACATTAAGCCCACTTCCAAAAGGTAAAGTATAGTCCATCCCAATATCAAATAAAGTTTGATTGGTGAGGATACCGATATCCTCTTTCGTTTTGGTATAGGTTCCTTCAAACCAAACACCGACACCTAAATCCCATTTTCCATCAATACCCATTCTATTTTCAGGAGTTTCAATGTACAATGGATTGTCTACATCCCATCGAGTATCTAATACTGCTTCTCTATGATGATAAGAAAAAGCAATCTCCCCTTTTGGCGTTGGTAATTGAACTCTTCCCCCTAATTCAGGAATATCTTTCACCGTTTCTAATGCATCATACCCTCTTCGTTCTTCGTTTCCATACAATGCCCAAAACCATATATTTGCATTGTTATTAAAGTAATATCTTACTAATGCAGCATAGACACCATTGGTTAAACCTAATGGATCTCTTGGGTCAATTTGATTAAACCATTGCATTGGTCTTAATAATGTAGATGATCCAAAATCAATCTTTTGCAGACCTACTCTAATTTCACTTTTGTCATATTCATAACGCACCCAGCCTCTATAAGGCAGCACTGAACCATCCCATACTGGAGTTCCATTGGCATATTGAACGGAACCATAAATATTGGCTGATGCAAATGCAGAAAATGAGCTTAGGGAATCAAATTTATGTTCGAATTTAAGTTCAGGAATATAACGTCCACCACTCCACAAATTAAGTTGATCTGCTTCTGGCGAGTAAGTCGTAAATCCCATAAACATACCATTAAAATCTAACTCAGATTGTGCGAAAATTGAGGTAGGAAATAAGAAGAATGTTATTAGTAGTAATCGTATCATTGTATTCGCCTATTTGGCTGGTCCGTAAATTCCGAAGAAGAAGAAATTGGTTGTCTCCCTTATCATCTCTTCGGAAGAACTAAATACATCTATATATTTTGGGTCATCCATTAGGAGTTGTAAGTGATCCAATAACTTCATGATGAATTCAATACTTATATCTTGCCTTATCTCTCCATTTGCTCTTGCTTTCATGATTTCTTGTACAAAAAGAGATTGCCCTTCTTTTTGCATTTCCATCATCTCTTGCATCACTTCAGCATTCTCTCTAAACATTGTAAAATACTCTTCAATAAAGCTTTTACTCATGTCTGTTGAGAACTTGATTTTCAATTCAGTCAATTGAGTCAGTGTCTCTCTAAATGATAAATTTTGATCCGTAATTTTTTTATACTCTACCATTGACTCCTCAAACAATCGTCTGAGAATATGAATCAATAGGTCTTCCTTATTTTTGAATTGACGATAAAAAGTCATCTTGGAAACACCTGCAGCCTCATAGATATCCCCTATGTTTACTTTCTTGATTCCATTGGCATAAAACTGTTCTTTTGCCGCTTTTAATATTTTATCTCTTGCTTTCAAAAATGTTACTTATTTATATTTATGTTACAAATATAGTCACATTTTTGGTAAAAAGTAACATAAGTAACGAGAATCATTAATATATATTTTGAATTAATTTTTAATGAATCATTACATTGAAAATCATTATAATTTGTATAACTTTATAAAAAACTAATGAAGTAAACTTAACAAGCTCTATTATGCTTTTAAAAAAACTAAGACTCAACATTTTTGCTTTAGCCTCATTGTCAATTTTATTTACTGGATGTATTGAGAATACTACAGATTTATCCGACTTTAGTGCTCTATATTCCTATTACGAAAAGTTTGAAGAACCTTCGGGAGTCCAATCACACTTTTATGAAGAAATGAATTTTCATTCTGACGGTACATTTGATGCAATCATGAAAAATACACGCACAAATGAAAATGAGGCAATTAATGCAATAGAAGGCCAAGAATACAATAGTATTATAAATAAGATTTCAACTGTTGGAACGTATACACAAGATGAAATTGGCTACACATTATATTTTACTACAATCACTACTGAAAATAGTTTCCTTTTCGAAGGTGAAAGTTGCTATGAAACATTGACAACTATTCAAAGTGATAATTCTGAACCTTTTCAAATGGGTTTTGGTGAGTTGAACTCTTGGAATGGTCTATCAGATCCGTTAAATGAATGCTACAAATAAATATTATATATAATGGGATTTTTTTCTAATGTTTTAGGGAATTCTTCTGAATTAACAATAGATGAATTAGGTGGTGAATTTATTGAAATTCTAATTGAAGGTGAAGAAATGGTTAAAGCCTATAAGGTTTTTAGAGATAAATGGATCTTCACAAATAAAAGATTAGTAATTCAAGACATTCAAGGGATTTCAGGTAAGAAAGTAGAATACAAGAGTATTCCTTACAAAAATATTGTCATGTTTTCGGTAGAAACAGCTGGAAATTTTGATGCGGATGGTGAATTGAAACTATGGATTTCTAGTCAAGCTCTGCCTAAAAAATATAAATTCAGTAGAGATGTGGATGTATTAGAATTACAGAAAATCTTATATCGATTTATATCAAATTAATAATTTTGAAAAACTAACTCATGAGGCTATTTATGAGTTAGTTTTCTCTTTTGAAGTGAATACTTTTAAAGAGACTTTACACCAACACTTTCAGTTAAGTTGATGATATGATCTATCTGTTATCTAGTGAATCCATTATTTTTTGTTGTGATATTGAATTTAATGTTTGGGGTTATAATCTCAATGATGGATTTTTCTTTATTAAATTTTAATATCTTCATTTGACTTTTTGAAACTTTATAAAATTCATTTGAAAAGAAAAAACGTGAATAGTGAAAGGTAAAAGTACCCTCCGTATCGTCATATATGATTTTATTCACTTTATCTTGACCAATCCAAGCGAAAAATAAACCAATAGAAGAAATCCCTACCATGTCGAGAACAAACTCAGGAAGATAGCTAACTAACTCGTATTGATTAAAAAGTTTCTTCAAAAAATATATAATAAGGCCAATTTGAAGTGGACTCGATTTTTTCAAAAAAAGTACAATCCAATTGGATTTTTGATAGGTTTAATTGTTACGTCCATTCTTTTATTTATTGTAATACATATTAATTATTTCTAACCAAGCGAGATATCTGGAAAGGGACAATGGCCTCTTCTTCTTCAAATGAAAAATCTTCATACTTCTTCAACAATCCATTAATCGTAATAGTAGTATTTTCATTATGAGGGTAGTAATAGATTCCATCATTTGAAGTCAGTATTAGATTACTATTTAATTCAAAAGAATAGTAATTCACTCCTTTTTCTGATTGTTCTTTTAATATAAATTCAACATTGGTATTTAGTAAATCATCTACACAACCTTCATCTTTTATACTAACTAAGAGGTTTTTAGGAAATTGAAAAGGTTTTTGTTGAGCAATCTGAAAACTAACATTTGTAACATAACAATCTGGAGCACCGCAATCTAAAGAGTGTAAATCAAACGGTAAGGAAAAATAAAATACACTATTCTCCAATTTTACAAGTTCATTTGATGTTAAATATCTAAGGAGTGTATCTTTATCATTTGATCCAATTGAGAAGAGAATAAAAGGTAGTAATGTTAGTATAAATTTCATTCGATAAGTTCGTTCAAGTTGCTTTGAATATTAAATATATGATTTTCTTTTTATTTAAATGTGGGTCGCATTTGAATATCTTTCATTTTGTTTTTTCTTGTGGTTTGGAGACACGATGAATCGTGCCTCTACATGAGGTATGATTTCAATTTTTCTATTGCTCATTTTTTGGAAGAGTAGCCACCCTCTAGTCCATGAATTAATTCATGGGGTTACGTAATTTGAGGTTTTTAATTGTTCACTTTTCATTCCTAACAAATGGTTCGTGAGTTGCTATAAAGAGCACCTCTACATTTGGGAGTTTTTAAAACTAAATCCTATTTAATTTAATGAGGTCAACATTCTTAGTTTTTAATTGTTCACTTTTCATTTTTAACTTAAAAACCACCCTTTCATTTGATAGATAAAAAGGCCTATTCCTGCTATGATTAGGTACCAATTAACTGCTTTATAGAAAGCTTTGAAGTCTTTGCTTTTTCTAGAAATAGAGATAAGTGCGACGATAGGGATTAATGCCAAAACTTGTCCTATTTCTACTCCTAAATTGAAACATAAGATTTTAGCTAATAGGTCTTCAGTTCCATTGTCAAAAGATTGTAATCTTGTGGATAAGCCAAATCCGTGAATCAATCCAAAGATCACCACCATCAAAAGTAGGTTAGGTGCTTTAATATTTAACTTTTTAAACCCTCCTAGATTTTCAAATCCTTTATACAGTATACTTAAAGCAATAACGGCATCTACCAAATGCTCATCAGCTGTAATTCCAACATAGGTCGCTCCAATTAAAGTGATACAATGTCCAACTGTAAAAGCAGTGATGAATTTTAGGATATCTTTAAAACCATTAAGGTAGAAAACAACACCTGCTAAAAAGAGTAAATGATCATACCCTGTCAGCATATGAGTAGCTCCCACTTGTATGTAAGCGAATAACCCACCATTTCTTAATATCTCTTGATCTGCACTTGTGACATCATGAGCAAAGCTTATTATTGGTAAAAATAGAAATAAGAGGAACAAGATTCTTTTTAAACTTACTTTCATGATTAATCTCTATTTTTAAAAAAGATAAATAAAATACCGATAATAATAACGCTGCCTAAAATAAACTTCCAAGTTGATAATCCTTCTTCATGATCATGTTCTTGATCATGCATATGCGTTTCTGTGCCATGTTTATGTGTCACTTCAAAAGAAAGTGTTGCCCATTTTGATTCATGTGACAATCTCCCTCCTTTTACTTCTTTCATATAGATTGATCTCAGATAATAGACCCCATCTTCTGAAAGATCAACGGTGACAATACCCTCTTGATTCGTTCTTAATTTTTGACCATGTGTATGTGTGTGTTCACTTCCATGAGAATGTGAATGTACCTTTCCTTTTACATTCGCAAATATCAATTGATTGACTAACGGTTTTCCATCAAGTAAGAGTAAAATATCTATGGTCTCTCCTCTGTATTTTTCATAAGGGTTTTCTTGAGGAATAAATTCAATTGGATAACCTAAGACTACTTTCCAATCATCTGTTTTTTTCTCACCAACTTGATAAATAGCTTTGACATGTTTTTGATAACTTTCAATGGCATCTTCATGTAAAGTATTTTCATTAAATCGTTTATCAAGCATATCTAATACTCCATCATGCTTCAAATAGCTATTAAACTTTGCTGCAGATTGTTCAAAAGTTTTTTCCTTTGTTGAAACACCGATTACTGTAGTTCCTTCCTCACCCGTGTTAAATAAAAGCTGTGTGATTGTACTATCTTGATCTAACCAGGCATTGTCTTGGATTTTGACTCTTTTTCCATTTTTCACAAAAGAAGCATCCAACATACGATCTCTCGCAATCGTATTTTCGCTTTCTTCAAAAGTTCCGTTAAAAAGACTCAGTTTAGCTTCCTGATTGGGTTGTAAAAAGTAGGTCTCCATTTTTATATAGAGATCATGACTACTAAAAATTAGGAATGCTGATAAAAGATAAAATGGTTTAACATATTTATGAGAGAGTAGTTTTTTACTCCTCTTTACATTTAAAATCATATATGGATGTAGAAGTTATTTAGTACTATCTGTTAGCTATTGCGTGCAAATGTAATAACTTTTCTTTGTGTCCCAAATAGATTCCATTTCCACTATTATTTTTGATTTTACTATTTAGAAATATTTAAAAATAGTATCGTTCTTTATAAAGTTAATTCTCACTCAGGTGATAGTTAGATTCAATAGTATTCTCTTTAGCAAGAATATCTACAATTCTTCCATACATTACCTCAGATAAATTCCAATGATAACCTTCAAAATCAACAGTATTTGTAAATTGAATCACAACTGTATTTAATTCTTTATAGTATTTCGCAATAGTTTGATAGCCAGGAATCAATCCAGTATGTTCATATTTATAGATTGAAGAATATATCTCATGTTCATTGTCATCCGTAAAAATTGATCCATCATTAAGATATCGGATAAATTTACCTAAATCTTCTGCAGTAGCCAGCATTGATCCAATTTTGTCCGTTTTTAAATCTGGTTTATAACCTACATAATAACCACTCATCACACGATCCATATCTACTTCATCAAGTGAAGTATAAGTATCGTTCAATTGCATTGGCATCAATATTTTCTCTTTGATATATTGTGATGAAGAATAGCCTAGTTTTTTACTCATAATCATCTCCAATAGAAGATAATTTGTGTTTGAATATTCATAGTCTTGGTCAGGTTTAAAGCTAGCCGGATGATCTAATATTAAAGCTAAATTTTCTTCAGGAGTTTCTTTTATCGTCATGTAATAATCAGGTGTATCCGTATAATTGGGAATTCCACTTCGATGTTGAACGATCATTCTGAGTGTGATCTTTTCCGCATTTTCAATTCGTCCTTTTAAATCAGGTAAATAGAACGCCAAATTTTGGTCTAAAGATAACACTCCTGATCTCACAAGTTTGGCAACTGCTAGTGCGTTGTAAAGTTTTCCGACACTTGCAATTTTAAACAAAGACTCTGGGTTTGTAGGTACTTTCGTTTCTTTATTATGATAACCTGCAGTATACCATGTTCCTTTTTGACTTCCTTTATCAACATAAACAATGATACCATCAAAACCATACTTTTTTGCATTATTTACTTGTTCTTGAACTGTATTTGGTAAAGGCTTTATCCATGCAATAACAATGGGCCAAGGCACAAAATAAAGAGAGACAACAGTACTTAGTAGTAAGGTAAATTGGAATATTTTTTTTGAAGTTTTTGTAGACATGTTGAGAAAGAAATCATTGATTAATACTTGAATTACAATATTAATTCTTTTTAATCAAAGTTTAATTTATTTCGATCTCTTTTGCAGTAAATGAATGTATAATTCACTCTCCCTTGCATGAACACTATTTTTGTATTAAAAACTACCCAAAAGGTTAGAAATACGAATTAAATCTAAATGCTCAGGATCAATAGAAAGCCCTTTTGCAATGAATGCTCTTGCTTCTTTCATTTGTGCATTAGAATACAAACTTAAAGAAAGACCATAAATTGTATCTGTATGTTGATCATTAATATTATAGGCTTCTCTATACCATTTTACAGATTTAGCATAATCTCCATTTTCATAAGCATATGCCCCCATATTAAAAAAAGCTTCTAAGTAAGAAGGGTTTTCATCTGCTGCTTTCGTTAACATTTTAATACTCTTCCCATAGTTGTCTTCTAAATGATATGAAACTCCCAGTTTGAAATAACATGTATCTACTTTGAAATCATTTTTGATACAATGATTAAAACCTACCATTGCATATTCTAATTTCTCTTGGTCGTAATATTGAATAGCTGAAGCGTACACTTCTTCCATACTTTTAGCCTTCAATGATTTTTTAAATTCATCTACAGAGTTAAAAGTCGTTTCTGATTGAGCGAATAAGTTATTAGTGATGATTAAGAAAAATAAGAATAATGCTTTTTTCATTGGAATAAGGAAATGATATCGTTAAAAAATATGTGTAGTTCTCGTCTTGGAATAACAAAATATCTAATTCATTTATCATGCCATCTCTTTGTAGGATGAAAACACTAAGTTTAAAGTGTCTCTTTATGAAGTGATTATTTTTTTAACGTAAAACATTTCATTTTATTCTTCAATGAAAAATAGTTACTTTCTTTTATAAGAAAAAAGCCCCTCAAATGAATGAAAGGCTTCTTGTCTCTTCAATAATTAAGAATATCTTAATTGAGTGTTTTTGCTTTTAATTTATAAACCCAAGCATGTTCTCCCTTAATATTTTTGTTGGGATAAATTTTTAAACCATCCTCTGTATTTTCCCATTTCACAATCCCATTATCACCTAATAATTCAACAGATTGTAAAGTATCAAAACCATCTTCTTTGTTCATTTTAACCACAAAAGGAACTGTAGGTTTTTCTAAAGCAATAACATATAATGCATCTCCTTTTCTTGTAAACCTAAGATTTTCTTCTTCTTGTTTAAATCTTATCCAATTTTTAGAACTATAAATTGAAAAATAAAAATTACCGTAGATGATTTTACACTATATTTTTTCCTTAATTTTAAAAAAGACAAAACATTTTAATCTTTCATTTTTGATAAAAACACCTTATGGCCAATAACAAATTAATCGTAGACGAACGTCAAACTGATCTAGGCAACTTTATGGTCGGTAGACTTTTACCTTTTCGCAAAAAAAGACAAGTTGGACCTTTTACTTTTATAGACCATATGGGGCCTGCTACAATTGGTCAAGGAAATTACATGGACGTAGATCAACATCCACATATTGGATTAAGTACACTAACGTATTTATTTGAAGGAGAAATTGAACATAAAGACAGTATTGGTACTCATAAAATTATTACTGCTGGTGATGTAGGATTTATGACTTCTGGAAGTGGAGTTACACATACGGAAAGAACTCCATCAACGAAAAGAAATGGAGCATCTTTTACTATGCATGGTTATCAAATCTGGGTGGCATTACCAAAGGAACTAGAAGAAATGACGCCAAAGTTTGATTTTATTCCTAAAAATGAAATACCTGTCATAAAAGATGATCATTTGACCATTAAAGTTGTTGCAGGTGAAGCTTTTGGTAAAAAATCACCATTGAAAGGATTTTCTCCACTCTTTATGGTCGATATTCACACTGAAAAAGAAGCTGTATTAGATTTACGAAATCAGATTAAAGGTGAAGTAGCTTTTGTAATTGTCAAAGGATCAATTAAAAGTCAAGGAGAAGAAGTACATGCTGGGCAAATGCTGATTAGTAAAACGGATGATGAATGTGAAATAGAACTGAATGCAGATGCTCAAATTTTATTATTTGGAGGCGAACCTTTACCAGAAGAACGCTTTCTGTTATGGAATTTTGTTTCCCATAGCAAAGATCGATTAGCGGAAGCGAAACAAGATTGGATTGATAAAAAATTTCCTAAAGTAAAAAATGATTCAACCTATATTCCATTACCAGATTATCTTATGAAAAGATAGACAATGAACAGCTATAAAATCTCTAGATAATTGAAATAAAATGACTTCCATCATTATTTACTAAGATGTCTTAATGAAAAGTTAAATTCCCCAAAGTTTTTTATACATTTGGCTATTACCATTCAATATTACGTAGTAAAATGCAAAATATACCAAGCGTAGATTTATCAGATTTTTTATCTGATGATCCATCAAGAAAGCATAAGTTTGTAAATGAAATTGGCAAAGCATACGAGGATATCGGCTTTGTGTCTTTAAAAGGACATTTCTTAAACGAAGAGCTTACAAAAGAGCTTTACGGTGAAATCAAGAAGTTTTTCGAACTTCCTGTAGAAACGAAATCGAAATACGAAATCGAAGGTATTGGTGGCCAACGTGGTTATGTTTCTTTTGGTAAAGAAACAGCAAAAGGTTTCAAAAAAGGTGATCTTAAAGAATTCTGGCACTTTGGTCAGTATGTAGAAGACAACCCTGCTTTAGAAGAGCAATATCCTGATAACGTAATTGTTGACGAGTTACCTCGTTTCAATACAATTGGTGAAGAAACTTACAAAGCTTTAGAAAAAACAGGTATTTATGTTTTAAGAGCTTTATCTTTATTCTTAGACTTAGATGAGCTTTACTTTGATAAGTTTATCAAAAATGGTAACTCTATCTTAAGACCAATTCACTACCCACCGATTGAGTCTGAGCCACAAGATGCAGTAAGAGCTGCAGCACATGGTGACATCAACTTGATCACTCTTTTAATGGGTGCTGAAGGTAAAGGTCTTCAAGTTCAGAATCATGATGGCGAGTGGATCGATGCTATCGCTGGTGAAGGAGAACTTGTAATCAATGTTGGAGATATGTTGTCA
>NZ_JBSWYJ010000052.1:0-35453 GCF_056161045.1 Flammeovirga sp. AWQ4_249 | reverse complement strand
CTTAAAATCAATACCCCGCTCCGTTCGTCTAGGGGTTAGGACGCCAGGTTTTCATCCTGGTAGCACGGGTTCGAATCCCGTACGGAGTACATTAATCCTGTTTCAGAAATGAGACAGGATTTTTTTTTGCCTAATTTTTTTAAAAGTTATCCATCAAGTTTTTCCAAAAATTTGAAACACTTCTTATTTAAATTCGTTAACTTATATGAAATTAAATAAGGCCAATGGCCAAAAAACATTGTCAAATTAATTAATAAAATGAGCAGAAAAGACAACCCATTCGAAGACCTATTGAGAGATTTTGTTTTTCCTAGAATGTCAGACGAGACACAAAAGGACAAAGTAAAGAAAACGATCAAGAATGTATTCGAAGCCGTACAAGGAGCAGTAGAAGAAGCACAAGAAGCTTCAAAAACTGTAGATGTTGAAGTAAACGAAGTAAAAACTGATGATCCTGATGTAAGAAACATTAGAGTCGATATCAAACAGAAGAAAAAGAAGAAGAAAAAAGGGCAAGAAGCTACTTCTGAGAATTCTTCTGATGAAGTTACTCAACTAAAAGAGCAGATACAGCAATTAAAATCACAGCTATCTGATAAGGAAGATATCATCCAACTTCTAAAAGATCAGATTAAATCGCTGAAAAAATAAATTCAAGTCGTCCAATTTAAGGCATACCTCTAGGGGTGTGCCTTTTTTATTTTATCTTGCAAAAATTAATTCATTAAAATCAAAGTATGCTCCAACTTAACAAATTACATCACATCGCCATTATCTGTTCAGATTATCCAAAATCTAAAAAATTTTATACTGAAATAATGGGATTTGAAATCATAAAAGAAGTGTATAGAGAAGAAAGAGATTCATGGAAATTGGATTTATCTTTTAATGGAGAATACTTGATTGAATTATTTTCGTTTCCTGATAATCCACCAAGAGTATCTTGGCCTGAAGCAAGAGGTCTAAGACACATTGCTTTTGAAGTGGATAGTATAGAAGAAAGTGTGAGTTTTTTAAAGGAAAAAAAGATCAAGGTTGGCGATATTATGGTGGATCCCTATACAGATAAGAAATTTTGTTTCTTTGATGATCCAGATGAATTGCCTATAGAGCTTTATGAGATGTAAACTCGAAGAAATTTAATAAAAAATGCCTTTAATGATGAAATTTCATTAAAGGCATTTTTATATAAAAAGAAGTGAAATTAAATACTCATTTCCACAATCTCTTGTACTTTTTCTAAAGTAATATCACCTCTTTCGCCAAGACCCAACCATTTTCTTTCAGAAAAACGGTCTACAATTGTTTTAGCAACCTCAGCAGTATTATCTGTATAGTCAGAGATCTTTGTTTTAATATTCATTGAATGGAAGAATTCTACAGTTCTTTCGATCGTAGCTTGTGCTCTTTCTTCTTCAGAACCTTCAGTAATTCCCCAAACTCTTTCACCATACTGAACTAGCTTATCTTTTTTGTTATTAAACATCACTCGATATAAGTTAGGGCCAATAATCGCTAAAGTTCTTGCATGATCAATCTCAAACATTGCTGTCAATTCATGGCCAATCATGTGTGTTGCCCAATCCGTAGGAACACCTTGTTGGATTAGTCCATTTAAGGCCATTGTACAACACCACATGAAGTTTCCAGCTAAAGAACTATCCGCAGGGTTAGCAATAACCTGAGGAGCAATTTCTACTAACGTTTGTAAGATACCTTCTGCAAATCGGTCTTGTAATGGAGCTTTTGCGGGATACGTTAAATATTGTTCTAATACGTGAGTAAAAGCATCTGTAATACCATTGACCACTTGTCTTTCTGGAAGAGAAGCTACAACTCTTGGGTCCAATACAGAGAATTTTGGAAAACATAATGGACCTCCAAAAGCTAATTTCTCTTTTGTACTTTCACGCGTCACCACAGATCCAGAATTCATCTCAGACCCTGTAGCTGGGAGCGTAAGTACTGTACCAAATGGAACAGCTTCTTTTACTTTTTTACCTAATCCTTTTTTGATAATATCCCATGGATCACTTTCTGTAAATGGTATAGCTACGCACAGGAATTTAGTAGCGTCAATCACTGAACCTCCACCAACAGCTAAGATAAAATCGACATTTTCTTTGATGGCTAATTCTCTTGCTTTCATGATCGTTTCATAACGAGGGTTTGGCTCAATTCCACCAAAATCAATGACATTACGACCTTCAAGCGATTTTTTTACATCGTCGTAAATACCATTCTTTTTGATACTACCACCTCCAAAAACAAGTAAGATATTTTTAGCTTCAGCTGGAACATAATTGTTCACCTCTTCAATTCTTTTTTCACCAAAAACTAATCGAGTAGGATTCCAAAGTTCAAAATTTTTCATTGTTGATTATGTATTTAATAACGGTTTATATGTTTGAACAACTATTTAATTAAAGTCAACTTAATTTACTAGGTTTTGTTCTGATATTTTTGGTTTCAATAGGAAAAAAGATCAGTAATTATTCATGTCCAATAAAAAAGAAGAAGATTAATATTCAATAGTCAGACATCTTTTTAACTTTGTGGAAAATAATATAAACTATGAGTACTCAGCAAACATTATTTATTACAGGAGCTTCTTCAGGAATTGGTCGTTCTATCGCAGAAGCTGCAGTTGCAAAAGGTTACAAAGTGATAGGAACATCACGAAATCCGGAAACAACAAAAAACAAGTTAGAAGGTGTTCAGTATGTTGCTTTAGATGTTTCTAGTTCAGAAAGCATCGCCCAATGTTGGGAGGAAATCAAAGATGAAAAAATTGATGTGCTTATCAATAATGCCGGTCAATCTCAAATTGGTCCGGTAGAAGAGACAAGCCTAGAAAAATATAGATATTTATTTGAAGTAAACTTCTTTGGTTTAATTGATTTGACGAGAAGAGTTTTACCTCAAATGAGAGAAAGAAGAGCAGGGACAATTATTAATATAGGTTCACTGAATGGTCGATTTGCTGCACCTTATTATTCTGCTTATGTTGCTACAAAATTTGCAGTGTCTGGGTTTACTCAGTCTTTACGAAGTGAGATGAAAGAATTTAATGTGACCGTGGCATTAGTAGAGCCTAATCACATTGCTTCGAATATTGTTCCTGATTTTAACTGTTCAGAGGATTCAGAATATTTCCCATATGCAGATAATATTCGTCAGAGCGTAAAAGGAAGTATGTCAGAAGCAGAATCATCAACTGTAATTGCCGATACTGTCATGAAGGTTATTGAAAAGAAAGCACCATCACCGGTATATGTTTCAGGTGGAAATGCTAGTTTATTGGCATTTGCGAAACGTTTGCTACCTGATGCAACTGCTGAAAATATGATTCGTAAAGCCTATGGTTTAGGAAAAAAATAGTTTGGTGCTTTCCATAAAAAAGGTCGCAATTTTTAAGTTGCGACCTTTTTTTATTCATCTGGCAAAATTTCACCAACAGAGATTAGTGCTTCTTCTGTTAGTGGTTTTGTGATAAATCTTATAACATATTCATTATTGACGATTCGTTCTATATCTGACTCATTATCTGAGCTAGAAAGAATAGCGATTTTACATTTTTGTTTTAAATCTTCAGGGAAACTTTCAAATTCATACAAAAAGACAAAACCATCAACTATTGGCATATTGATATCCAATAATATTAAGCTTGGTAGATTGCCTTTTAAATCATATCGTTCTTGTAAAAATTCTAAAGCCTTTTTACCAGAGTTCTTGATTACGGTTTCTTCCGCAAATTTAGTTAGCTCTATGATCCTGCTGTTGATAAAATTATCTGTATCGTTATCATCAACTAACAGTATAGTATTTATTTTTTTACTCATAATCGGATCTCTGACAGTAGTACGAAATTTATAACTAGCTTGGTTTTTAAAGATTTCTAATTCTATCTAAGATAGTAATTTTAAGAGAGTGCTTTTATAAAATCTTTATTTAATGCTATTAGCTCTTTGAATAATGTATAATTTCAAAAACTATGCATTTTTTCTTTTTACCTTATCGAAATTAAAAAAAATCTCTCAATAAATACTGAGATTCATTGAGAGATTTAAATTATTTTTTCCATTCTACGATCTTATCGGCAATCTTTCGATCATTAGAAAGCCTTGGGACTTTATTTTGTCCTCCTAACTTACCAATTGATTTCATGTATTGCTGAAAAGCATCTCTTTGTAATGGTGTAATGACTAATGTTCTCGTGATACTACCTGTGATTAAATCATCATAGTATGTATTCAGTTCTCTTAATTTATTGTCTAGGCAAAGTGAAAAAGCCTCCAAATCATTCGGTTCATTCTCAAAAGAGATAAGCCATTCATGATAAGGTAATCCTTCTGAAACAGTTACTTGAGGAGCAACAGAAAATTCAGTGATTTCTACTTCAGGGAATTGACTTAATGCATGTTTCATGGCCTTTTCTACTTCTTCACCGATAACATGTTCACCAAAAGCAGAAATAAAGTGTTTGATTCTACCAGATACGATAACTCTGTAAGGATCTTTAGAAACAAATTTTACAGTATCACCAATTGAGTATCCCCAAAGTCCAGCATTTGAATTAATAATTAAAGCATAATTTTTATTCAATTCTACCTCATCAATTTTTAGACGAGTTGGGTTTTCATCAAAGTACTCTTCGCTTGGAATAAACTCATAGAAAATTCCTGAGTCCAACTGCATCAACATTCCTTCTTCGTGTTGAGAATCCTGAAATGCAAAGAATCCCTCTGATGCAGGGAATAATTCTATGGAAGGTAAAGTTTTTCCAATGGAATCATACAATTTCTTTCTGTATGGTTCAAAATTTACACCACCATAAATGAATAGTTCGAAATTAGGAAAAACTTCATGAATCGGTTTACCAGTACGTTCGATTATTCTATCAAAATACATCTGTACCCAAGGTGGAATACCTGAGATAAGTGACATATCTTGAGCAATTGTTTCATCAATAATACGTTCTAATTTGATTTCCCAATCTTCAATACAATTGGTATCATAGCTAGGCATTTGATTTGAACGTAAATAACCTGGAACATGATGATTGACAATTCCTGATAATCTACCTGATAATATATTACCTGATTTGCCTAAAACAGGGCTTCCAGAAAGGAAGATTAATTTTTTATCTAAGAATTTAGATTTACCAGATTCATGGATATAATTCAGCATTGCATTTCGTGCTGAATTAATATGGTTAGGAATGGATTCTTTTGTCAAAGGAATATATTTTGCTCCAGAAGTAGTTCCTGAAGTTTTAGCAAAATAGATAGGATCTCCTTTCCAAAGAATATCACTTTCTCCTTTTATAATACGGTCAATGTAAGGACGTAGTGCCTCATAATCGACAATAGGGACATTTTTTTTGAAGTCTTCATAATTTTTTATGTCACTAAAATTATGATCTCTACCGAATGCCGTATTTTTCGCACCTTGAATCAAAGATTGGAAAACATTGTCTTGAGTTCGGCTAGCATTCATCGCCCACTCATTTTGTTGTTTTACGACGTAAGCTGCAAATGGCTTACTCAAAAAAGATCTAAATCCCATAGTTAAGGAAGTCTGTTTTAAAAAGTTTCGTCCTTCAAAGGACTAGGTTCTACATGAATGAGTATGTCAGCTATTTCATTAAAATCTTCTTTTAGAGAATCTTTGACTTTGTGTGCAATATCATGACCTTCTCTTACTGTAATTTCTCCATCAACAATAATATGAAGATCTACATAAAACTTAAAACCCATTTTACGAATAAAGCACTTTTCTGTGTCAATAACACCATCTACTTTTACAGTTTCTTGTTTTACTTTTTCAATTAAGTCATCATAAAGGTTTTCGTCCATAATTTCGCCAAAGGCAGGACGGAAAAGTAAGTAACTATTGAAGAGTATTATACCTACTGCAAATAAAGCAGCCCAAGAATCTGCAGTTTCATAGCCTTCTCCACCATAAATAGAGATAGCTATTCCGATAAAAGCAGATAATGATATTAATGCATCACTCTTATGGTGTCCTGCATCTGCTTCTAAAGAAGAACTGTTTAATTTTTTACCTCTATGTAATACATATCTATAAAGAAAAAATTTGACAGAAATAATTCCTCCTAGTACAATTAAAGTGTAAGAAGAAGGAGTGTCAATTTCTCCAGAAATAATTCGATTGATACTTTGGACTGCAATAATAATTGCAGAAGCAACAAGAAAACCGACTGTAATAAAGGTAGCTATTGGTTCAAATTTACCATGACCATAAGGATGATTATCATCTGGAGCCTTCGTTGAAAAATTTAAACCTGCTAAAATGACAAAGGAAGAAATGATATCTGCACAAGATTCAATGGCATCAGCAATCATCGCTTGAGAATTTCCTAAAACACCAACTGTACCTTTTGTAACAGTCAGTAAGATATTTCCAATAATGCTATACCAGGTTGTCTTAAATGCAGCTTTTTTTTCTTCCTTTGAAATCATATTATAATTTCTTTTCTGCTTCAGAAAGAAGAGCAGATTTGTCGATCGGAACTACACCAACATGTTCGCAGACTAAACCTCCACCTAAATTGGCAAGACCAGCCACTTTGTCCATTGGTAATCCGATGGCCAATGCAAGTGAAGCAATACTAATAACTGTATCACCAGCACCAGAAACATCAGCGATCTCTCTTTTATGAGCAGGAATGTGAACATTTTCATTATGATCAGTAATGAAGACTCCATGTTCAGAAAGAGTAACCATTGTGTGTTGGTTATCCATTTTTTCTTTTAGCAATTTTGTTGCTTCAGAGACTTCATCAATCACTTCACCATCATAATCAAACTTTAAACCTTCTCTCATTTCTTTGAGATTGGGTTTAAATAAAGTAACACCTTCATAGGCTAAGAAATTGCGTTTTTTTGGATCGACCGTGGTAGGAATTCCTTTTCTTTTGGCAATTTCAACAACTTTAGCAATTAATTCTGGCGTGAGAACACCTTTATCGTAATCCTCGAAAATGATAACATCAGCTTCCTCTGATAAAGTTTCAATTCGCTCTAATAAAAGAGCAGTATCTTCTTTTCCAATAGGAGAGCTGTCTTCATTGTCAATACGTAAAACATGTTGAGCACTTGCAATAACTCTATGTTTTACCGTTGTTATTCTATTTTCACTTTGAACAAGCCCATCTTTAGAAATACCTAATTGGTCACAAAGGTCCAAGAAAGTATTCGCATCCCCATCTTTACCTATTACGGCACAAAGGATAGGTTGAGCACCCAAATAGTGAATATTTTTTGCTACGTTGGCAGCACCACCCATTCTTGATTCTCTGTTTTTGACATCAACAATTGGGACCGGAGCTTCTGGAGAAATACGGTCTACTGATCCCCATATGTAGGAATCAATCATTACGTCTCCAATTACTAAAGCTTTTAAGCCATTGAATTTATCTAAGGCGTCTTTAATACTTAGTGCCATTTTTAAATTAGGTTATAAGGCGATAGAATGCCTATTTATTATTCAGTTACAAAGTGAACTAAATAGTATGATTTACTTTAAGTTGGCTAATGCTTCCTTAATTTTTGCACAAGCAGCAATTAATTCATCATCTGATGCTGCATAAGAAATACGGATACAATTTGGAGCACCAAAAGCAGCTCCTGCAACCGTTGAAACATGTGCTTCATTTAAGAAATATAGTGCAAGATCAGAAGAATCTTTAATGACTTTTCCATTAAAAGATTTACCAAAATAAGAACTGAAATCAGGGAAGATATAGAAAGCACCTTGTGGTAAGTTTGTTTTCACACCTTCAATTTCGTCTAATAAACCTTTTAATAAATCTCTTCTTCTTAGATATGCACTACGCATTTCTTCAATTACAGATTTATCTCCTTTCAATGCTGCAATTGCAGCTCTTTGTGTGATTGTATTAATACCTGAAGTCACTTGACCTTGGATAACAATACAAGCTTTGGCAACATGTAATGGAGCAGCGATATAGCCAATTCTCCAACCTGTCATTGCAAATCCTTTAGAAAAACCGTTAACTACAATAGTACGGTCTTTTACATCATCAAAAGAAGCGATGCTTACATGAGGACCTCCAAAATTGATGTACTCATAGATTTCATCAGAAACAATGTAGATGTTATCGTGCATTTTCACTTCATCTGCAATAGCTCTTAATTCTTCTTTAGAAAAAACAGTTCCTGTCGGATTACAAGGAGAAGAAAATAAAATAGCTTTTGTTCTTGGTGTGATCGCCGCTTTTAATTGCTCAGCAGATACTTTGAAGTCATTATCGATATCTCCAGCCAGAATAACAGGCTTACCACCCGCTAATACAATTTGGTCTGTATAAGAAACCCAATATGGAGAAAATACAATGACTTCATCACCTTCATTAAGTAAACTCAACATTACATTCGCAATGGAGTGTTTTGCACCAGCTGAAACAACAATGTTTTCCATTTTGTAATCCAAACCATTTTCAGTTTGAAGTTTTTCAGCGATAGCTGTTCTTAATTCAGGATAACCAGGAACGGGAGGGTATGAAAAGTATTTACCATCATCGATAGCTTGTTTTGCAGCATCTTGAATATATTGTGGAGTAGCAAAATCAGGTTCACCCAGGTTTAACTTTATGACATTAACACCTTTTGCTTGTAATTCTCTTGCTTTAACTGCCATTACTAAAGTGGCAGACTCTGTAATATTATCAAATCGATTTGATAAAGTAAGTTTTGATTCCATCCTATTACTTTTTATTAAATTCCTCAATTCTAGATTGTAGACTGCGAAATTAAGCTTTAGAATGAATACCTACCTACTTTTATAGTAATTAAATATAAATGAGATGGATTATTTACTGAATAGTAAGTTTTCTTGACAATTTTTTTCTGCAATTACAAAAACCATATGATGTTGTTGCTCGTTCACTTCAGCTTTGATTTTATAGACTTCATTACAATAATAAAGCATGAACTCATATTTTTCCTTTTCCAAAGTGATGGCAGTGATATTCAGAGTATTTAAACGAGCAATCAGTTTTTCTTCTGTATAGATTTCTAGGTGCAATCCATTTAGATTTTCAGAATCATGATTAATGACCTCTAAGAGAACTTTTGATGTTTCATTAGATTCTACATTTGGATTTAGAAAGAGAGAACTGAAGGGAAGGATAAAAAAGAGTAGGTGAGTCATAATAGTGCGGGTTTAGTAGAAAAGGTTGATATTCAATAATTTACTAAAAATTAGGCATAAAAAAAAGGTGCTATTTGTTAAAAACAGCACCTTCATATATCGTTGAGTTTATTTAGAAATTACTCACATCTTTTGGAGTATCAATAAATACACCTTCAGTAATTTCAACAGTTCCGTTATCTGAAACACCTTTGAAGCTAAACTCTCCAGATAATTTATCATCACCTGTTTGAGTAAATTTCAGCTTTAAGAATTGTGTTAAGTCTCCTCCAATTGCAGCTTGACTAATGCTTAATACATTTGATGTTTTTACTTCAACATCTTTTTCTGAAGCTAAAGCCAATACTCTTGCCATTTCACTAGTATCTACATATTCTTTGATTAAACTGAATAAATCGTCAGTATTTACATCTTCAATATATAAAACTGAAACTTGAGCTAATGTAGGGTTTGTCACGAGATTAGCCGCTAGTGTTGTTGCTTCTAAAAGGCTCGTTGGTGCAATATTTATTTCGTTTGCAGGATCAGTAGAAACTAATTCTGAGTTTAAGAAAAATACAATTGCATCTCCTGTTGTGTTACCACCTGTGATTGATACATCTAAATCAGTGAAATAAAGAGTCGTTAACTGAACATCTCCTGAAATATCATTAAGTCTGTAACCTGAGAAGTTTTCAAAATTTCTTGATGCACCATCTACTTTTGCACTTGCATCACCATAATCTAAAACGGCATCAACTAAGTCGTTAACAGCATCATCAATTGCATCAGTACAAGAAGTAAAAACAAATAGTGGTAGAATGAATAGAATAAAAAGCTTTTTCATAATTGTTCTTTATTAAAAAATAAGTTGCTAAATAAAAATATATCAGACCTATTTAGGTGATAGATCTGATATAAGGACAATTGTTAATGCTTGTTAGACAAATACTATGCAAGTTTTATCTTTTTTTGCCAGAAATAGAAAATAATTCTGTTCCTGATATTCTATAAGTTAATGTCAATCTTCCATCATCATTAACGACACCAGATAATGAGCCATTACTTTCCGAATTGGTAATCTTTAACAGCTGAAATGAAGCATTCTCTCTTTGTTTTTCAACATTTACATCAGTGTATGTACTCTTTAAATAATCTTGTTGAGAAGAACCAAATTTTACGGATGCAGCTTCAATAGCAATTTGTATATCAACAATCCTATCATCTTTTTTAATAAATCGAATTACATCTGTATCTGGGATATTAGATAGGTTGGATTGCCCCTGACTTGTTTTCGCAGAAATAGACAAAACGGAATATGTACCTTCCACTGCAGATGCAGTATTTGCAATATCAGAGTTATTACATGAAGAAAAATAAAAAAGTGTACTTAAGAGAATAAGGTTTTTTAAGATAAGTTTCATATGACTGAGAATGGGTTGATAGTGTTAATGGTTAATCCAAGATAAGAAATTAATAATTAGGATTATAGGATAATTTCAAGAATCATTTCATATTAATCAAATAGGAGAAAACTTTCTTTTAAAAATTCTAATTCCATTAATCATAAGGGTGATTTTAACACTTTAAAAAGTCTATGTTTCAACCCTACATTGTGATGAATATCATTTATAAAAGTGATAACAAAATGTATATTTGCCCACGATTATTTTATTAATAAGAATACGATAAAATTATTATCATGAACAAGAAAACAATCTTAATGATCTTAGATGGATGGGGAATTGGTCCTGATCCGAAAGTATCTGCTATTGCACAAGCAAATACACCTTTTGTAGATTCATTATATGAAAAATATAAGCATAGTAAATTAGAAGCTTCTGGGCTTGCAGTTGGACTTCCTGAAGGTCAAATGGGTAACTCTGAAGTAGGACATATGAACTTAGGTGCGGGTCGTGTAGTATACCAAATGTTAGTAAGAATCAACCAAGCTGTTCAAGATGGTTCTATTGCTGATATTAAAGAATTACAAGACGCATTTGCTTACACTAAAGAAAACAATAAAAAAGTTCACTTTATGGGCTTAGTGTCAGACGGTGGTGTTCACTCACACGTTGGACATTTAAAAGGTCTTCTTACAGCTGCTAATGCTGCAGATTTAGGAAAAGATCAAGTTTTTGTTCATGCTTTCACTGATGGTCGTGACTGTGATCCAAAATCAGGTAAAGGTTTTATTGCAGATGTTGAAGATCATATGGCAAAAACGACTGGTCAAATTGCTTCTGTAGTTGGACGTTACTATGCAATGGATAGAGATAACCGTTGGGAAAGAGTAGCTTTAGCTTACAATGTAATGGTAAATGCAGAAGGTGAAAAAGTAACAAATCTTCAAGATGCTATTCAAGCTTCTTATGATGAAGATGTTACTGACGAATTCATCAAGCCTTTAGTTAATTCTGTAGATGGTGAGCCTATCGCAAAAATTGAAGAAGGTGATGTTGTTCTTTGTTTCAACTTCCGTACCGATAGAGGTAGAGAAATTTCTCAAGCTCTAACACAAAGAGATATTCCAGAAGGAGGAATGACAAAATTGGATATCAAATACCTTACAATGACAATGTACGATGAGACATTCAAAGGTGTTGATGTGTTATTCCATAAAGATAACTTATCACAAACATTAGGTGAAGTTTTAGAAAGTGCAGGTAAGAAGCAGATCAGAATTGCTGAAACTGAAAAATATCCTCACGTAACATTCTTCTTCTCTGGTGGACGTGAAAAAGAATTTGAAGGTGAAACTCGTTTATTAGCTCCATCTCCAAAAGTAGCTACGTACGATTTACAACCTGAAATGAGTGCTTACGATATCAGAGATAAAATTGTTCCTGAATTAGAAAAAGGAGACGCTGATTTTGTTTGCTTGAACTTTGCTAACGCTGATATGGTAGGTCATACAGGTGTATTTGAAGCAGCAGTTGCAGCATGTGAAGCTGTTGATGCTTGTGCAAAAGCAGTTGTTGAGACTGGTTTAGCGAACGGTTATTCTTCAATCGTTATTGCTGACCATGGTAACTCAGACGTAATGATGAACCCTGACGGTTCTCCAAACACAGCACATACAACTAACTTAGTACCATGTATCTTTGTAGATCCTGATTTTGATGGTGAAATTAAAGACGGTAAGTTAGGTGATATTGCTCCTACAGTATTAAAAATCGTAGGTGTTGATCAACCAGAAGAAATGACAGGTGATTGCCTAATCTAATTAGGATTACTTAGTAGAATATAGAAAGAAGGTTACTCTTAGGGGTAGCCTTTTTTTATTTTATTTAAAATTGGAAAAATTATTGCACCCTTCATTATAATTATTTCGAATTTTTATCGAACTTAAATCACTGATATTTTAAATACGTAAAGCTATTACGAACTTTTTATAAAAATGGAGCATCAAGCAAAAGTCATTGCCATCGTTAATCAAAAAGGAGGAACAGGAAAAACAACAACAACAACAAACTTAGGTGTTGCTTTAGGAAAACTAGGTAACAAAGTATTGTTGATTGATATGGATGCTCAAGGTAATATGACTTTTCATTTTGGTGCACAGAATGATTATACTAAATCAATCACTCATGTATTGACCGAAAATATTGATATTCAAAATGTAGTTATTGAGAAAGAAAGTATTTTTATAGCTCCATCTGACGTTTCTCTTGCTGATGCAGAAGTATCTATGGTTAATGCTGAAGGAAGAGAGTTTTTATTAAAAAAAGCAATTGAAAAGGTAAGAGATCAATATGATTTTATATTAATAGATTGTGCTCCAGCTTTATCAGTGTTAAGTATCAATGCATTGACAGCAGCAGATCATATCTTCGTTCCTTTACAAATGGAAGTATTGAGTATGCAAGGATTATCTCAAATCTTAGATACTGTTTTCCAAATAAAAGAAACCTTAAATAATCATTTGACAATACTAGGTATTTTACCGGTAATGTTTGATAAAAGAAGGACGGTTACTCATGAGATCCATAGTCATATTAAAGAAACTTTTGGAATTAGAGTTTTTGAGAATAATATAGGAATAGATGTGAAATTAGTGGAAGCTCCATCGTTTGGACAATCTATTTTTGACTATGCACCTTTATCAATGGGTGCAATGTCTTATATGAGAGTAGCAAGAGAACTGTTATCGATTTTACCAAAGTAATATGGACAATTAGTTCATTACTAAGTATCTGTATAAATATTCTTAGCATAACAAACTGTTCTATAATATTGTTTTGAAAAAGTCGTAATTTGATATAGAAAGTTAACTATTGATTATGTCACCCATGTTTTAAATGGTTAGATAAACTTTCTGTACAGCCCAAAAATTACCCGTTCAAAATAACTAATATGGCACTAGGAGATAATATCAAGAAGGATCGTCTGTTAAGCCGAGATGATTCTTCAGCCGGAAATGAAAGACCCAAAAAGATCCAAAACGAAGACTGTAAAGAACTGAAAAAAGAAGTTCGTATTCTTCGAGAAAAATCTAAAGCCTTAGATAAAACTATTCTTGTAGTCGAAACAGAATTAGATGGTACTATTATATCTTGTAATGACAGGTTTAGTAATACATTAGGTTTTAAATCAAGTGAACTACTAAATCAACCATTATCTAGAATCTTATCGCCAGATACACCAAAGAATTTTTCTGATAGTGTTTTTAACATTGTAAAAAAAGGTGAAACGTATTCTGGGACTACAAAGAATGTCACAAAAGATGGTGCTACTGCTTGGATGGATGTAACTATCTCTCCAATTTATAATGAAGATAACAAACTGTACAAATACCTTTTACTAGGATTAGATGTAACAGATATAGCTAATAAAGAGCAAGAATTTTCAAATATAAAAAGTGAGCTAGATTCTACAGTAAATGTGTTTCATACTGCTGCATTAGTATCTGAAACAGATTTGTATGGTACGATCACTTTTGCCAATGAAACTTTCGCAAAACTTTCTGGATATACACCGGACGAATTAATTGGTAAACCACACAGTATTGTTAGGCACCCGGCTAATCCAAAGTCATTATTTAAAGAATTATGGGATAAAGTACAAAATGGACAAATGTTCCAAGGTACTTACCGAAATATGGCAAGAGATGGAAGTCACTATTGGGTGCAAGCCACAATTGCTCCAGTGATGGATGCAGAGGGTAACCCAATAAAATATATTGGTGTCCGATTCAATGTTACAGCTCAAATGGACCAAGAAAAAGAAATGGAAGCTGTTCAAGAAGTAATTTCTGATTCTAATGGTATTGTTGAGCTAGATTTAGACGGAAATGTAATCGGAGCTAATAAGTTGTTTGCCAAATTCTTGGGGTATCAAGAAGTTGATTTAATTGGAATGAACCATGATAATTTTATTCCAAAAGAGTCAGAGCATTTGAAATTGGATGATGATAGAAAGAATCAACTCAAGTCTGGTAAAGCAGTAAAAGGTACCTTCAAAAGAGTAGATGCACAAGGAAATACCAAATGGTTAGAAGGTACTTATAACACAGTGAAAGATTACGATGGTAATGTTGCCAAAATAATTGCTCACATACAAGATGTAACCGATCGTCGATTAGCTAACTCTGATAACCGTGGTAAAGTAGCCGCAATTGACAACAGTTATATGCGTGTGGAATTCGATTTGAATCGACATATCATTGACTGTAATGATCTATTCTCTGAAGGTGTTGGTTTTAGTAAAGACGAATTAATCGGGTTAGACCATATTAACTTAGTTGATGAGAAATATGGAGCCTCTCAAGAATATAAAGACTTTTGGAACAAATTAAGAAGAGGTGAATTTGATAAAAACGTCTATAAACGTACTGTTGCTGGAGGCAGAGAAGTTTGGTTACAAGCCACTTATAATCCAGTAAAAGATCAAGATGGTAACGTTTATAAAATTGTAAAGATTGCAGAAGATGTAACTGCTCGTCGATTAGCCAATGCGGATAACCGAGGTAAAGTAGCTGCGATTGATAATAGCTACATGCGTGTAGAATTTGATCTTAATAGATGTATCATTGACTGTAATGATCTATTTTCTGAAGGTGTTGGTTTTAGCAAAGATGAGCTATTAGGTTTGGATCATATTAATCTTGTGGATAAAGAATATGGTGAATCTAAAGAATACAAAGCTTTCTGGGATAACCTAAGACAAGGAAACTTTGATAAAAACGTCTATAAACGTACTGTAGCAGGAGGTCGTCAAGTTTGGTTACAGGCTACCTATAACCCAGTAAGAAATCAAGAAGGTGAAGTTTACAAAATTGTAAAGATTGCAGAAGATGTAACTTCTCGTCGATTAGCCAATGCTGATAACCGAGGTAAAGTAGCCGCGATTGATAATAGCTACATGCGTGTAGAATTTGATCTTAATAGATGTATCATTGACTGTAATGATCTATTCTCTGAAGGTGTTGGTTTTAGCAAAGATGAACTGTTAGGTTTGGATCATATTAATCTTGTGGATAAAGAATATGGTGAATCTAAAGAATACAAAGCTTTCTGGGATAATCTAAGACAAGGAAACTTTGATAAAAACGTCTATAAACGTATTGTAGCAGGAGGTCGTCAAGTATGGTTACAGGCTACCTATAACCCAGTAAGAAATCAAGAAGGTGAAGTTTACAAAATTGTAAAAATTGCTGAAGATGTAACTTCAAGAAGGTTAGCTAACTCAGACAACCGTGGTAAAATTGCCGCGATTGATGCAAGTTACATGCGAGTAGAATTTGATTTAGATCGACATATCATTGATTGTAATGATTTATTCTCTCAAGGTGTTGGGTTTAGTAAAGATGAATTAATTGGTTTAGACCACATCAACCTTGTAAGTGATGAATATGGAAAATCTAAAGAATATCAAGATTTCTGGAATAAACTAAGAAGTGGTGAACCTGATAAGAATGTCTACAAACGTACTGTCGCAGGAGGCAGGGAAGTTTGGTTGCAAGCCACTTATAACCCGATCAAGGATCTTGAAGGTAATGTTTATAAAATTGTAAAAATTGCAGAAGATGTAACCGATAGACGTCTTAGAAACTCGGAAGCAAGATCGAAAATTGAAGCAATTGGTAACGTACAAGCAGTAGTTGAATTCAACCTTAAAGGTGAAATGCAGGATTGTAACGATCTTTTTGTTGAAACTACAGGGTATTCTAAGGAAGAATTAATGGGGAACCACCATAGAATGTTGGTGGAAGAAAGTTATGCCAATTCTATAGAATATGAACGCTTCTGGGATAAACTAAATCAAGGTGTTCATGATGAAGGAGTCTATAGAAGAGTAAGAAAAGATGGTAGTATAATGTGGTTACAAGCTACATACAACCCGATTTTTGACCTGAATAACAATGTTTCGAAAGTTGTAAAATATGCGACGGATATCACAGAGCAAATTGAGACACAACGAAGAGCAGAAGCCCTTAAAAACGAATTAGAATCAAGAGTAGATGCCTTCAACTCTGCTGCCCTAATGTCAGAGACGGATTTACACGGTAATATTACCTTTATTAATGATGCTTTCGCAGAACTATCTGGTTATACAAAAGAAGAATTAATAGGTAAACCTCACAATATTGTACGACATCCTTCAACTCCTAAGGAGATCTTTAAAGAGTTCTGGGAGACAATCCAAGCCGGAAAGATCTACAAAGTGAAATACCGAAACTTGAAGAAGAACGGTGGTTATTATTGGGTTGATGCTACGATTGCACCAGTACTTGATTCAGAAGGAAAACCTGTTAAATATATTGCGATTCGATTTGATGTAACAGCTCAAATGGATTCACAAGTTGAAAAAGATGGTGTGGATGAAGCATTATCGAAATCAACAGGTGTACTTGAATTGACAATGGATGGCGAGGTAATGACAGCCAATGATACAATTCTAGAAGCATTAGGATATAATGAAGGTGAGTTAATTGGTAAGAGTCATGATGTATTATTGACTTCAGATCAAGAAACGATCAATAAGAATAAAGATCTATGGAATAAATTGGTGAAAGGTCAATTCCATGTAGACTCATTTAAAAGAAAACGTTTAGATGGAAGTGATGTATGGCTTGAAGGTTCATATAACCCAATCCAAGATTACGATGGAAACTATGTGAAAATCGTAGTTTACTTACAAGATATTACGGAACGTCGTTTAAGAAACTCAGAAACAAGAGCGAAAATTAAAGCGATTGGTGAGGTACAAGCAGTTGTTGAATTTGGAATGGATGGAGTAATTACAGAATGTAATGATCTATTTGTTCAGACAACCGGATATCCGAAGCAAGAGTTAGTTGGTAAGCATCACAGAATGTTGGTGGAAGAAACTTTAGCCAACTCTGTTGAATATGAACGCTTCTGGGATAAACTGAATCAAGGAGTCCATGATGAAGGTGTTTATAGAAGAGTGAAAAAAGATGGTAGTGTGATGTGGTTACAAGCCACATATAGCCCAATCTTTGATTTGAATGGTAATGCAATGAAAGTAGTGAAATATGCTACTGATATTACTGAGCAGATTGAAACGCAACGTAGAGCAGAAGCTTTAAAGAACGAATTAGAATCAAGAGTAAACGCCTTTAACTCTGCCGCTTTAATGTCAGAGACAGATTTACATGGTAATATTACCTTTATTAATGATGCTTTCGCTGAATTATCAGGATATTCTAAAGCAGAATTAATTGGTAAACCTCACAATATTGTACGACATCCTTCAACTCCTAAGGAGATCTTCAAAGAGTTCTGGGAAACAATTCAAGCAGGTAGAATCTATAAAGTGAAATACCGAAACTTGAAGAAAAATGGTGGTTATTATTGGGTTGACGCCACAATTGCCCCAGTATTGGACAACGATGGTAAACCGGTCAAATACATTGCGATTCGATTTGATGTAACAGCCCAAATGGATTCACAAGTTGAGAAAGATGGTCTAGATGAAGCAATCTCGAAATCTTCAGGTGTAATGGAACTCTCAATGGATGGTGAAATTACAACGATGAACGATACCTTACTTGAAGTAATGGGTTACAATGAGGGAGAAATAATGAATAATCCTCATGATGTAATTGTTGGTGTTGACCAAGATACAGTCCTTAGAAATAAAGAACTATGGGCGAAACTTCAGAAAGGTCAATATGTAGTGGATTCCTTCAAACGTATTACAAAAGATGGTCGAGAAGTTTGGTTAGAGGGATCTTATAACCCGATTCAAGATTATGATGGTAACTACGTGAAGATTGTCGCTTATCTCAATGACATTACAGCAAGAAGAATTGCCAACGCTGATAACCGCGGTAAGATTGCGGCGATTGATGCAAACTATATGCGTGTGGAATTTGATCTTGTCGGTAATATTCTTGACTGTAACGATATCTTCAGTCAAAATACACAGTATAGCAAAGAAGAACTTATCGGTTCACATCACAGTATGCTAGTTCATAAAGAATATGCGAACTCAAATGAATATAAGCAATTCTGGGAAAGACTAGGAAGAGGTGAATTTGATAGAAATGTCTATAAGAGATATAATAAATCTGGAGACGAAGTTTGGTTACAAGCCACTTATAACCCAGTACAAGACCATGAAGGTAACTTCTATAAGGTTGTAAAAATTGCAGAGGATGTAACATCAAGACGACTTGCCAATGCGGAAAACAGAGGTAAAATTAATGCCATCTTGAAAGCCCAAGCATCCGTAGAATTCGACTTAAATGGTAATATCCTAGAGTGTAATGATAATTTCTTAACCACTACGGGATATAGAAAAGAAGAAATTATCGGTAAACACCATAGTATCTTTGTAGAACCAGATTATGCTACAAGTTTTGAGTATAAAAATTTCTGGGAGAAACTGAGAAAAGGTGAATTTGATAATGGGGAATATAAGCGAATCAATAAATCCGGACAGGAAATATGGCTTCAAGCGACTTATAACCCTATTGAAGATGCGGAAGGAAACATCTTTAAGGTAGTAAAATACGCATCAGATGTAACCGAATTCAAAACAGCCTATAACGCACTCTCAGATTTCTTAGAGGAGCTAGCCAAAGGTAATTTTGATGCGAAGATGGACTTAGGTAGCATTAACTTAGATTCTGATATCGGTAGAATGATCGAAAACAACAGATCATTAAGAGATAACCTGAAAAACTTTATTACCGAGATTAACCGAGTTGTACAAATTGCAGGTAATCAAGGTAAGCTGAGTGAACGTCTCGAAATAGAAAGTGCTCAAGGTGCATGGAAAGAATTAGCCGATGCCTTTAACAACTTACTAATCTCGATTTCACAACCAATTTTAGAGTTCCAAGGGCTAACGAAATCAATGGCACAAGGGGATTTATCAAAACGTTTCACAGGTCAGGCAACAGGTGATATTGGTCAAATGGCACAAGGTCTAAATGAAGCCTTGGATGGACTACAAAATCTACTCTTAGAGATCGAACAGATGTCGAACACGGTGGCAGGGTCATCGGATCAGATGAAAGAGAAGTTCGGTATCATGGATAATTCAACAGGAACGGTGGTAAATGCGATTCAAGAAATTTCATCAGGTATGTTGGAGCAGGTAGCAAGAACGGATGAATCATCGAAACTAGTAGATGAAATTCTTTCAGCAGCAGAAGATACCGGTAATAAGGCACATGTCATTAACCGATCAGCTGAATCTGGTATGGAATCTTGTCAGAATGGTATGATGATTATCAAGCACTTGGTAGAAAACATGGATGCCATTGAGAATTCAGCCGGATCAACATCAGAATCAATTGAAATTTTGGCAAAACGATCAGAAGAAATCTCAAGAGCCTTGACTGTAATTACAGACATTGCCTCACAAACTAACCTACTTGCCCTAAACGCAGCAATTGAGGCAGCCAGAGCAGGTGAAGCAGGTAGAGGTTTCGCGGTAGTAGCCGAAGAGATTCGTAAACTAGCCGAGGATTCAAGGCAATCTGCAGGTGGTATTGAGAAAGTGATTCAAGATGTTCAGAAGGACGTTGGTTCTGCGACAAAAGCCATTGGTAAGATGGAAGAATCAGTAAAAGTAGGTAATGATGCAACGAAAGATGTATCTGAAGTATTTAAGACTATTCTTGACTCTAGTGAAGAAACACTGAAGTTATCAAAAGATGTACTTGAAGCAACAGATACTCAGAAAGGTTCAATTGACTCCGTAGTACAAAATATCGAGAAAATTGTAGTTGTATCTGAAGATACTGCCGCTGGAACGAAAAACGTGGCAGGTGTTGCAGATGAAATGTCCGAATCTGTGAAAGAAATGGGTGAAACATCTGAAGAATTGAACCAAGTAGCCTCTCAACTGAAAGAGGGTGTTGGTAAATTCAAATTGAAATAAAACATAAAAAAGAGGAAAGGTATATTCTTCTTAGAGTATATCTTTTCTCCCCATAATTCTATATTAATTTATCATTTTCTTTAGATTAATTTCTATTGAAACGCAATCCTACAGATACTACTAAATGACCCCATTATTATGAATGTGGAAGAACCAAACAATGAAGGTTTATCAAAAGAAGAGAAAATTGCTGAAGCAGTTGATATTGCTAAAGTGACCATCGATGATGAACAAGAACAGAAAAGTAATATCATCGTATTCCGTTTAGGTGAAGAGGAGTATGGTTTACGAATTGATCAAATTAAAGAAGTTGTAATTACTCCCCGAATTACAAAAATTCCACTAACTCCATCTTATGTTCGTGGAGTAGCTAATATTAGAGGTAATATTCTAGCAATTATTGACCTAGAAGATAAATTTTCTCTAAATAAAACCATTAGTGAAACGAGTGGTTACACATTAGTGGTAGAAAGCCATGAATACAATATGGCGATCTTAGTGAAAGATGTACCCAATACATTATCAGTAGCTGATACTGATATAGACTATACTCCAGCTGTTGTTACAGAAATGCATGGAGAGCAAGATTATATCAATGGAATAATTAAGATCGATGATCGATTGATTATCCTGATTGATATTTTTAAGATTATTACAAAAGAAGATCTCAAGCCTGTACTAGGTGCTACTATTTAAAAATTAACGTTTAATTACCCATGTCAAAAAAAGTTTTAATTGTTGATGACTCCCTTTATATGCGATCCATCATTAAAGATGCATTGGAAGAAGCAGGGTTTGAAGTAATTGGTCAAGCTTCTAACGGTGAAGAAGCTATTGATCTGGCATTAGATTCAGAACCAGATTTAATCACATTAGATAATATCTTGCCTGATATGCTTGGACTTGATATTCTAAAAACACTGAAAGAAGAAGAACTTTCATCAAAAATCATTATGATCAGTGCTGTTGGACAACAATCAGTTATTGATGAAGGAATGAATTTAGGATTAGATAGTTATCTCGTAAAACCATTTACACCCGAACAACTGACAGAAGCAATAGGTCAGATTATGTAATTGCAATGCCCACTCTGAACTTGGACGAATGAAAGAAGAAGAACTAAAACAGATATTTCTCGCAGAAGCACAAGATAGTTTTGAAGAGCTGAATCGTTTATTTACTCAGCTCGAAAAAAATCATGCAGACCGAGAGGCAACCGAAGCCATATTCAGGATCATTCATACCTTAAAAGGGAATGCTGCTGCTATGGGATTTGAGGATGTTGCTTCTGTTGGACACCTTTTGGAGGATATCTTTAGCGAAATTCGTAGAGGTAATATGGCCTTAACATCTATGGTCTTTAATGATCTCTTCAAAGCTATTGACAAGCTTGGAGAAATGATTGAAGGTATAAAAGTAGATAAAAAAGTACCTTACAAAGGCTTAAGAGCTAAGCTTAAAGTAATTCTAAGAAATCTTAAAGGTGAAATAGAATTTGAAGCTACTCAGGGTGGAGAATCATCAGATAAGAAAGATAAAGAACTTGATGAAGAATTAGAAAAGGAAGTAAAGAGTGAGCTTACAGATAGTGAAAAGGAAATCTTAGCCTCTGAACAGCCAGTGCCTATTGGTATTCCTTTAGATGATGCTTTTTCAGAAAATGGAGATGAGAAAAAATCAAAAATTACCTTCTCCGATTTTGTTCAAGTTCCTGTTGCAAAATTAGATACTTTACTAAACCTAGTGGGTGAATTGGCTATCGAAAAAGATAGAATTATCGCCCAAGGAGCAAGTTTAGGTTCTACCAATGAATATACTCGATTGTATAGAATTACTTCTGATTTACAGTACTCTGTAATGGGAGTGAGACTTGTACAAGTGGGTGCTCTTTTTCATAAATTTCATCGTATTGTTCGAGATGTAGCTACCATTGAAGATAAAAAAGTCAATTTGGAGCTTTATGGAACAGAGATTGAAATTGACCGAAATGTACTGCAAATTATAAGTGATTCGATGATTCACTTAGTGAGAAATGCAGTAAGTCACGGTATTGAAAGCCCTGAGGAAAGAGTCAAAAAAGGGAAAAAGCCTCAAGGTACAATTCAATTGAAAGCCTCTTCTGATAAAGAGTATGTAATCATTGAAATAATTGATGATGGTAATGGTATAGATGCCAATAAAATTCGTCAAAAAGTAATCGAAAAACGATTAGCAACACCTGAAGCTTTAGCCGCTTTATCCGATGATGATGTAGTCAAATTTATATTTGAACCAGGATTCTCAAGTGTTGATCAGGTAACATCCGTGAGTGGTAGGGGTGTTGGTATGGATGTGGTTAAAAAAGCTGTAGATGCTGTTGGGGGTAAAATAAATACCAAAACAGTATTAGGTAAAGGTACTACATTCAGTCTGAGTTTACCTTCTTCAATGGCCGTGAAGTCCGCTTTATTATTCGTGATTAATAATACTGAGTACGCAATTCCTCTTTCTTTTACAGAGGCTGTAATTTCAGTCAAAAAATCAGCAATTCATAAAGTTGGTGGAGGTCTGGTGACTACACATTTGGATGATACCATTACAGTCATGTTCTTGAGGGATATTTTTGATTGTAAAACATCTGACGAATTATCTGACCCTCAACTTCTCCATCGTTCTTTCGATAACATTAATGACCCCGAAGCAAAAATCAATATCGTTGTAGTTTCTGTTGACAATAAAATGATAGGTTTTGTCGTAGATAGATTATTACAGCAAAAGGAAATTATTGAGAAACCACTTGGTAAACCGGTAGAAAATGCCAGATTTATTAGTGGTGCAACTATCTTAGGAAATGGAAATGTATGTTTAGTTTTAGACGCTAATGATATTTCCGAATTTTTATTCAAACCAACTTTTGCTACTGTATAAAACTTGAATTCTAGAAAGAAATCATTATGATTCAATCCCAATTTTCCATAGAAAAGTCTTACTTGATAAACGATATCACCAATATTGCTTTAGGGAATGTCGCAAATGCTTTATCTACTGTTCTTAAAGATGAAATATTAGTGAGAAATGTTTTTGAAGTAAAAGACTTAGCCAATGAACAACTTTTAAGACAAGATTATAAGGAAAATGTTTTCGTATTGACTACTGATATTATTGGTGATATGAAAGCAGAAACAATGCTCATTATTCACGGTGAAGATGAACAAAGTATTATTGAAAAGTCCTTACCAAGAACTGAATGGGGAAAAAAGCAAATGCGTGAAGCCATGTTATTAGAATTAGATAATATCCTAATTGCTGCATTTGTGACAAAGTTTGCGAACCTCTTTAATAACAAAATTTACGGACATGTACCTAGCATTAAAGAAATGTCTATCAATGATTTTGGTAAATATGTTCAAGAAAGAGAAAATGAAATGAATGTATCCTATGCTTTAAAAGCAGAATTAGGAGCATTTAAATCCAGAGTAAATCTTGAATTGATCTGTATGTTTGATGAGACGTTAGTTCCTTTTGTGAAGAACTTTGACTTTGATAATGCTTTTGTTGGACATCATGAAGAGGAAAAGAAAGAAGATGATAATAATAAAGGATTCTTCAAAAGTATTTTTGGTTAAAATAAACTCAGTTGTTCTTGACCAAACTTGATATATCCTTCATGTTGTAATAGCCATTTTTTTCGGCCCAAACCACCAGCATAACCAGTTAATGTACCATCACTTCCGATGATTCTGTGGCAAGGAATTGCAAGCATAATTGGATTTTGACCATTTGCAGCACCAACCGCCCGAATAGCTTTAGGGTTATTAATTCTTTCTGAAATATCAAGATAAGAAGCAACGGTCCCATATTTTACTTTACACAATTCTTTCCAAACTTGTTTTTGAAATTTAGTTCCATGTAAATCAATGGAAAAATCAAAACCAAGCTTACTATTTCCTTGAAAGTAGTTATCCAGCCATTCAATGGCATCCATAGTGTGAGGATTAGGTAAGTCCTTTAAGACCTCTTCCTCCTCCTCCATAAAACGAATTTTTGCAACTCCTCTTGGTGTGGCTTCTACGACCATTAAACCAAGAGGAGTTTCTATATAATCTCTAAAAGTAGTCTCCATAATTTAGATAGGAAGAGCATTTTTTCTTCGTGACCAACCAACTAATAACATTGTTACAGCAAGTGCACTTGCTACTCTAGCAATATAGTCACCATATTCTGAGTAGAATGTTACTTCTTTATTTAGATGTACTTTTCCTACTTTAGCACCCATTTCACCATAAGCTATTGGTTCTAATATATCACCTCTTTGATTGATAAAACACGATACTCCTGTATTGGCTGATCTAGCAATATCTTTTCTTGTTTCGATAGCTCTTAATGATGAAAAAGCAAGATGTTGTGTATGTCCAGGGGTATCGTTCCACCAGCCATCATTAGTAATGACTGTAAGAAAATCTGCTCCTTTCTTGACATATTCAGTGACATATTCACCATATACGGATTCATAACAAATGATTGGACCTACATTGATACTATCATTCGCAAAAACAACTCTTTCATCTTGTCTTCCTAATCCACCAGAACTTCCTCCAAAGTTGAGAATAATAGGTTTAAGTAAAGCAGGGAAAGGAATAGTTTCCACTCCGATTACCAACTGAGATTTATGATAAAATGAAATTGGATCTTGTGCATGAACTCTAATTCCGGTGTTAAAAACATCATAATAACCTAAATTATCACGATGACGTGCTGTCTCACTTTGAGCTTTATCTCCATATATTTTGTAAGTATCAGCTCCTGAAACTAAAGTAGTATTAGGATACATATTCATCATTTTCTGAATCCTAATAAGATCACTACTTCTTTCTGGTTGATCTTCATTGATATTATTACTGATAGATGTTTCTGGCCAAAAGACAAATTTGACATCAGGATTCATATTTTCCATCGTCAAATCAATCATTCTTTTTACTTGTTGTTGAGGGGGAATATAGGTAGTTGTATTTTGTTCTCCAGTTCTAGCATTGTATCTAAACTTCTCAGTATAGCAATCAACATTAGGTTGAACGACCATTACTTCTATTTCTTGACCTACTTCTTCATACGTGTAATACATGTATAATGAAGTTGATATAGGAATAACTAAATAGAAAAAGATAGAAATAATTTTCTTTCCGTTAGCCATGAAGCTAAAGAAATAAATATTGAGTAAACAAATCCATAATGTACCACCAAAAGCACCAGTATATTCATACCATTGTGCCAATGAAGGAGTAAAACTTAATACATTACCTAAATTTAACCAAGGCCATGAAAATTCCCAGAACATATGGATATATTCAAAAGTAATCCACCAACATACAAAATCAAGATGGTGAAACTTCCCTTTAGAAATTCTTCTAGTGGCATAAAAGGCAAGAAAAGGAAGAGCCATTAGAGCTGCATTTGCTCCCCAGGCTCCAAAAGTTGCCCAAGAAGAAGCGAACCATAACCACCAATAACCAATTATATTAAATGTAAAAAGAGCAAGAAATGAAAAACCATAGATTCTCCACCCTTTTCGCTTTTTAGAATCTAAAGAAATCACTCTTTCTAATTCTAATAATGGCACAAAACCAATAAAGACTAATGGAAAAAAGCCATGCCATGATAATCCAAGAAATGTACCGCTCAATAAGGCCAAAAACCATGGATACCATTTCTTATTACTGTTTGCTGTTATAAAGTCGTAGATAAATTTCCTCATTACTGGTCTTTGTATTTATACTTATTTCCTTTAGGCTTTTTCTCAATTTTTTTACCTTCCACAACTGCTACGATTTCTCCTTTAGGTGGATGTTCTGTGTAATATTGGGCAAGTTCAGCCAAAGTACCTCGTTTAGTTTCTTCAAACATTTTTGATAATTCTCTAGAAACACTAGCATTTCTTTCTCCACCCCAAGCTTCTGATAATTGTTCTAAAAACTTAACTAAACGGTGAGGAGATTCATAGAAAACCATCGTTCTTTGTTCTTCAGCAAGCTCTTGTATTTTAGTCTGTCTTCCTTTTTTATGAGGAAGAAACCCTTCAAAAGTGAAACGATCAGCAGGTAATCCAGAGTTAACTAAAGCGGGAACAAAAGCTGTCGCACCAGGTAATGTTTCTACTTTAATACCTACTTCTCCACATGCTCTTACTAAAATATAACCTGGATCAGAAATAACAGGAGTACCTGCATCAGATACTAAAGCAATCTTTTCACCTTTTTCAAGTCTTTTGATTAAACCATCTACCGTTTTATGCTCATTAAAAGCATGGTGACTTTGAAGATTAGTCTTGATATCAAAATGCTTGAATAGCTTTCCAGTGTTACGTGTATCTTCTGCTAATACAGTATCGACTTCATTTAATATTCTTAATGCTCTCGCTGTAATATCTTCCAAGTTCCCAATGGGTGTAGGAACAATATATAATGATGTTTCTTCCATAATTCTTATTTATCCTAACAAAGATAGTAATATGAGGTGGTTGATTCAGAAGTTCATTCATAAAAAAAGCTGAATCACTTCTTAAAAAATGATTCAGCTCTTTTTATTGTTATAATTCAAAGAAATTATTTGCTGATTTTTACTTTATTCAAAATAGCATCAATTACTTGTTTTGTCGAAATCTCATCTGCTTCCGCCTCATAGTTAAGAATGATACGGTGATTTAATACATCATAAGCAATTTCTTTAATATCCTCAGGAAGAACATAATCACGACCTTCGAAAAATGCTACTGCTTTTGCTGCTCTATGTAAGTTGATAGAGGCACGAGGAGAAACACCAAACTGAATGTATTGAGCTTCTTCTGTTAAGCCGTAATCTTTAGGAAAACGAGTAGCGAAAACTAAATCGATGATATATTGCTCTAAGCTTTCGCTCACCTTTACATCATTAATAGCATCACGAATCGCAAAAATATCCTCTTTTGATAAGATAGAACGTACTGAATCATCAAATGATTGATTTGACATTCTACGCATTACCTCTAATTCGTCTTCTTTACGAGGGTAACTGATATATACTTTAAGCATAAAACGGTCAACCTGTGCTTCAGGAAGAGGGTATGTACCTTCTTGTTCCACTGGGTTTTGCGTTGCTAATACTAAGAATGGACGATCTAATTTGAAAGTAGTTTCACCGATCGTAACTTGCTTCTCTTGCATGGCCTCAAGTAATGCTGCTTGAACTTTTGCAGGAGAACGGTTTACCTCATCCGCTAATACTAAGTTAGAGAATACAGGACCTTTCTTTACTTCAAAGTTTCCTTCTCTTTGGTTGTAGATCATTGTACCTACAAGGTCCGAAGGTAATAAGTCAGGAGTAAACTGAATACGTTGGAAATCTAAGTCCAAAACATTCGATAAAGTGTTTACAGTAAGGGTCTTTGCTAGGCCTGGAACACCTTCTAATAGAACGTGACCATTAGTAAAAAGTCCAATTAATAATCTGTTTACCATGTAGTCTTGACCAACAACTACTTTTCCTACTTCTGAAATCACTTCATGGATTTTGTCATGAAGAACTTTGTGATCTGCCATATTATATCTTACAAAAAACTTTTCTCTGTTTAGTTCTCTACAGTAAGTATGTTAGATTAAATACTCACTATGTACTGTTATGCAATTTACACGATGAAAAGGATTATTATGGATATTCATTTATGTCTAAACAAATTTTAACGTTTATTTTCATTTTGAATTATCTCTAAACTTAAAAAATACGACCTAAAAAAGGTCACCCTACAAATAAAGAGTGACCTCTGAAGTATTTCTCAAGCTTAATTTATTTTTAAGTTTGCTTATTTAGTTTGTCTAGGATTGGTTTCTAAGAGGTTGTTATTTAGCTTGATATTCCCTTAAAGATTTAGTGGTTAGCTAAGTTGTTAGTGATATAGTTGTATTCAAATCAATCATTACTTTGTTGTGTAGATAATTCCTTTTTAGTTTGCTCTAACTTCAATTCATTTTTATCATCTCTTTCATCATTATTGTTACTCAAATTAGATAATCCTAATAAGGCAATGACAATAATAAGTACGAAGAAAGCATATAATTTATGAGATTTCATTTCATCTAAGTTGATTAATTTTCTTTTTTCTAGTACAAATATGCGTAATAGTTACACTTCAGTTGTTGACTTCGATTATCTGTTAATAATGATTGTTATCAACATTTACATCTATTGGATTGAAATTGAAAACTTTACTATTAAATGTGTACAATCAGAGCTGTATATTTTGATATAAAAATAATTGTAACCAATAAATAAATTTTGAACCATAAGCGAACTAAAGTATATTGTCTCCACTGTAGCTTTACGCAAATAAATAATTAGGATACTGTGCCAGATATACAAACAGCAGAAGAATTAATAAGGGAACTTTACAGACATCGAAAAGTTGTACAACATCTATTTAAAAGAAAAAGTGCTTCTTTTGATGAATTGATAGATGTAGCAGAAGGAAAAGAAAAAGAGGTACTTCAAGCTAATGCTAGAGGTATTATCTCTTTGCAGGAAGGTGAACCGGCACGCCTTGATGAAAGATTATTAAATTTTGTAGAGGACTTTTTAGAAATCAATGAGGATATACGAAACTTCGAAATTGATGAAAGTATACGTAGCCTTAAAAAAACAATTTACCTCTATGAAATCGATGAAGATACAAAGGAAAGAGAGCGTTATTTATTGCGTATTAAACGTAATTTAAATAGCATCGGCAGGGTAATACGTAAGAATGCAGCTACTTTAAGTGCCTTAGTAAAACAAGAATATAAAACAGCTTCTTCTATTGAACTAAAAAAAGTAAAAATAGAAGACCATAATGAGCAAGCGGAAAAATTATTACAATTGATCCAAAATGCTGAGGAATTACTTGATAATCCATTTTTTAGAGTAGTCCAAGATGAAGGATTAAGGGTGATTGTCAATGAGCTAAAAGGAAATCACCTTACAATGGCTCGTCATAATTTGATTGCATTAAGACAGGAAATCGTTCGATTTATCAATCAAATTGCTGAATTAGACAGACAACATAAAAAGATACTCCAATTAAAGAAATACAGAGACTTATATGAATTGGAAGTTCGTACTAATGTAGAAGAAGTATTTACGCACGAAAGTGCTCTTTTCTTCGATACACAATTACGTTTCCAAACAATGTTAGATCTCGATTACTTAAGAGGAGATGAGGGGTTAGATATCATTGAAAGGGTGGCTATTCGTCGACAACATAAAATGCGAATGCAGTTGCAAGCCGAATTAGATATCGATGATGAATTATTAGATCCTCAGCAACAAAAAATGCTACATGTAGATTTTGGTAAGTTAAAAAGAGCCTTCTTCATACAGGATAAAGACTTATTCAATTTTGTACAAGAATATGACTTTGGAACTGAAATGTCAGAAGATGATTTAGTGAGAATCTATTGTCAGGTAGCCTTAATTTTTGAAGACGAAATGGATTTCGGTTTAGCAGCAAATCCATTTGATGAAGCAAAACAAATCTTGAAAGGAGAAAAACAATACGCTTTCATCCGTCCTAAAAAACAAACAAAGAAATAATATCAGCATGAATATAGATCATAATAGTACAAGACGAGTATTTGAAATGCTTAGTCGTGGACAATTTTTGAGCGCCAATACAATTAGACCTGAGTACAGAAAACTTTACGAAGAAGTGGAAGAATACTTTTCGGCTTTTGAAAGTGTATATGCACCTCTTGGTTTTCATTTAAAGAAAGGAAATAATTACTTCTATTTTTCTAGAGAGGGAGGAAGACAGACGATTGAAGAGAAAATAGAACGATTTTATAAATACATTGATCGATTGGCTTTCTTCGCCACTTTTGCTCCAGGTTTTGGGGAAGGAATGCGTTTTTATGTAAAAGATATTGTACATAAATGTAATGTTGAAACGGATTTGAATGATCAATTGCAAAGGTTGGTTTCTGATAAATCAGTTTCTACTCACGATAAAGTAAGAGACCTTGTAGATGAAATGAAAAGGCAAGGTTTTATGGAATGTGAAGACGATGAAAATGAAGGTTACATCGTACTTTCTTCTTACAATTACTTAAAAGATATTGTTGATTTAATAGACATAGATCCTACTAACGAATAATGAGTACTTCACAAGCACCAAAAAGATATTTAAATAAACTTGTACTAATAAAAAGTGCCGGTTTTGATTATGCTGAAGTTGATCTTAGTGGAAATGTTCACTTTGTAGGATCAAATGGCTTTGGTAAAACAACAGTATTAAGAGCAGTTCTTTTCTTTTATCATGCGACTTCAGAAAAAAGAGAATTAGGCATAAAAGAACAGCAGATGTCTTTCTCGGAATATTATTTCCAGGATTTGAATGCTCGATTAATTTATGAAATTCAAACTCCTAGAGGAAAGCATTGTCTGACAGTTTATAAAGCTGGAGGCCGATTAAGATTTAGATTCATCGATGCAGCATATAATAAAGACTTATTTATCAAGGATAGGAAGTCATGCAGTCATGATGAAGTAGTAGAGAATTTCCAAAAAGCAGAAGTTACTTTTTCAGATGAAATCAGACGTTTTGCGGATTTGAGAAAAGTATTATATGGTGTAAGTAAATTCAATACACAATATAGCTTACTGAAACCTGCTGCAGGTATTAAAAGTCATCATACAGATGGTATTCCAAAAGCAATTACCAATATTTTTAGAAGCTCTGGTTTAAAGTCAGATTACATCAAAAGAGCAATTGGTGAAGCAGCTTCAGCAGATTATGAAATGCAGCCAATTTCATTGGATACTATCGCTAATTTTATTCATGAGTTTGATGATCAGTTGACAGATTTTGAAGATTTCGAAAGAAATAAAGGAAATGCTGAAGAGATTGTTACTCTTGAAGCTGAAATCAATCAACAACAAGAATATCAGCAACGTTTAGCAAAACAAATTGGTGGTGGTGTAGCATTAGCTGAAAAACACTTAGCAGACTCAGAAAACCTTTTGACAGAAATGCAAAAGGAAGAAAATGAGATGAAAGCCAAGTATGAGAAAGCTGAAAATAATTACCAAGAAAATACTGCGAATGTCAACCAAGAATTGGGAGAGATTAAAGCTGTATTAAAGGAAATTGAGCGAAGAGAAAAAGAATATGAATCAATCAATATTGCGGGAGATAATTTCTCAATAGAAGAATTGATCGCTCTTTGTGCAGAGGAACCTCGTTTAAAAGATCAATTAATTTATCAACAAGAGGTAAAACAAATGTTGGTAGCCAAAACAGCAGAGGTGGAAAGGCTTGTAGTTGATCAAAAGAAAACATTAGAGCAAAAATATACGACTCGTAAAGGAGAGTTTAATGAGCAAAAACAATTGCTTCGTGAACAACTTCATTTACAGAAAGAAAAACTTCAAAGTGAAAAACAAGAGAAACTAGACGAAGTTAGAAATAAGTTTTTTACAAAAGAAGGCGAATACAGAACAGAACTTGATGCTTTAAAAGAAGCAAAAACAAGGGCTGAAGTTGCTTTAGAAATTGAAACTGAAAAAGATTTTGCCAAAGAATTATTATCAGATAATAATACACAAAGAGTAAAACTTTCTTCGGCAATTAAAGAAAACAAGCATGCTTTAGTTGAGGCAGAAAATGCCATAAAAAATACGAAAGAAAGAAGAAGGCTTGAGGAACAAATTATCCGAAACGAAGCGAGGAATCAGCAAATCGAATTAGAACGTCAAGTGAAAATTATTGCTGATGAGGTGAAAGAATGGAAAGTTCGTCAGGAAAATTATGAAGGTTCTCTAAGAGAATTTTTAGATCAAAATAAATCAGATTGGGCAGAGAATATCGGAAAGGTTTGTGATGAAGAATTACTTTCTAGAAAAGATCTTGAACCTGCTCTTTTAGAGGGTGAATCTTTCTATGGAATCAAATTAGATATTGCTTCACTTAATTCTAAAGTAACCGCTACAGATCATATTTCTGATACTTATAAAGCTAAAAAGGAAGAGCTTGAAAAAGCAGAAAAGGATCTAGCGGAATTAGATGCAATTATTGATAAAAAAGTTGAAAAACTATTAAGTTCTTCTGCGAAAAAACTCAATAATTTAGAGCAAACACTTTCTGACCTTTCTAATCAGATTGTTGGTCAAGAAAAAGAATTAAAAGACGCTAGAGAACAAGAAGCTTCTATCCTTGAAAAAGGAAATTCAATGAAAGAAGATGCTTTAGTAGAATTAAGACGTAAACTTCGTCTTTCTCAAGAAGCATGTGAAAATCTTGAAGGTAAATTAGCGGATCTTAAAGATGATCGATGGGCTCAAGAACGTGAGATTTCTGATATTTTAAATTCAAGAATTAATACGTTAAAAGAAGAAATCGAAGGTAAACTAGCCAAGATTGAACAAGAATGGTCTGCCTATGAAGGTGATCATCAAAAACGTATTAAAGCTCTTGAAGAAGAAAGAAAAGGTTTATTAGAAGAAAAAGGAATTGATACGGACAAACTTCGAGAAGTTGAAGAAGAAATTTCTCTGTTAAACCACAAAATAAAGCAGGTTGATGAGGCTCAAATTGTGAAAAGAGGCTACGAAAAGGATAAAGTTTATTATTTAGATAAAGCGGATGAAGTTCGTAGCAAAAAGAAATTCCAGGAAAAAGAACTTGAAACCCTCAAAGAAGAGTACGATAAAGCGGTTGCTGAATACGAGGAACAATTAAATTATTTAGATGATAAGCGTGATAAATATAGAAGAACAAAAGATCACTCTAATCATTTATTGAAACAGTTCAAAGCGGCAAAAGAAGAAGACGAACAAGCTTACGAGAGACTTCAGAAATACTTTAATGAAGGGATTGAGAATTTAAATGAAGCAGAAATTAATGATAGTGATCTTTCTTTCTTATTGACAGAATTAAGGAAATCATTGAAAGAAAAAAGTCGTCTGATTTCAACATTTAAATCAAAAGGGCAAATATTTACAGGTATTTTTAGGCGAGATAATCACTTGAAGATTCCAGCACTTTTTGCTCAGTCTACATTACAGGAGTTTGTTTATTTAGCAAAGAAAGTTTTACCTGGACTATTGGATGGTGAGCGTTTGACACACATGAGAGATCAATTGGAAAAGCAACACAGAGAAATTATTAGTTCTGTTGCTCGACAAGTAAAAGATCTTTCGGATACATCAAACTTGATAAAGGACATTGTTAAAAATATCAATAATGGTTTTGCAAAAAGTAACTTTGTTGGTGTTGTAAAATCAATTGAACTAGAATATAATGAGAACAATACTCCATTATTGACTACGTTGAAAAAGATTTATAAACTTAATGAAAACGTTTCATTCTCTGATCAAGGTGATATTTTTAAAGTTAATGTCAATCAGTCTTCAAAAGATTCTAGATACTCAGTACAGTTATTGAAAGATTTAAGAAGAGTGATCAAAGAAAATGCGCAGAAGCAGATTACTTTGGAAGATACTTTCATGCTTCGATTCCGAGTAATTGAAAACAATAACGATACAGGTTGGGTAGAAAAGTTATCAAATGTAGGTTCAGAGGGAACAGATGTATTAGTGAAATCCATGATTTACATTACATTACTTACAGTCTTCCAAGAAAATGCCTACAAAGATCAGAATGATTACTTCGTTCACTGTGTAATTGACGAAGTAGGTAAGCTGTCTGATAGATATTTAAGAGATTTGATTCATTACACAAAATCAAAAAATATCCGCCTAATCTTCGGCTCACCAAATGAAAATGATCCATCGATCTATGATCATGTATTGAAGTTGGAAAGAAATTCAAAAAGCAATAAAGCAAGTGTAGTAAAACTTGTTAGTGAGATATAAAATAAAAATCTCCTGTTGAAATAATTTCAGCAGGAGATTTTTTTATTTATCCCAATCTTTCTCTTCTAGTTCAAATAATTCATTGACGGGAAGATTAAATATTAATGATAATTTTAATGCTAGAATAGTTGATGGAGTATATTTTCCAGTTTCAATAGCATTAATTGTCTGTCGACTTACATTTATTTTTTTAGCAAGATTAGCCTGAGTTATATTATGTCTAGCTCTTTCTACTTTGATTAAGTTACGCATGCTGTAATGATTTATTACTCTTGTATAAAAGCCAATAAAATTTAAAAATAAAGATGAAAAGAGTAGTGAACATATTAAAAATCATAACCCATAAAAATGCCATGTCATACACAAAAATAATACTAGTCAAAAGAATACAATAATTAAGGATAAAAGCAGTGATTAAAGCCTCTAACCTCATTTTTGATATAAATTCATCTTCTATTTTTTCCTTTGAAACCATTACAATTAGTCCGCCTATAATGATAAAAAAGGATGCTGCTTCATCAAGCAAATTATTCTGAATGCTTCTAGAGAAATATTGTGTTTTGTTAAGCATTGGTTCGGTAACAATAGCAATAACATTAGCATCGAAAAAATAAATTTCATCTCCTTTTAAGATATAAAGAAAACCTAATAGTATACCAATTGAAAGCATAATCCAACCCAGAGGTTTATACTTATGAGAAATTAGAATTGAAGTCATAATAATTATGTCTTTAGGTTGATAATATAATACTAATGTAAATTATGATTTACTAAAAGTCAAGTTTACTTTACATTTTATTTATTTGAAATTGAAAGTATAACTTTTGACTTCAACGCCTAGATTTTTTTGCTTCGTTTTTTCATCAATGGAAAAAATGAAGAAGAAGGATAAATTGAAAGTAGTATCAATTAAATTAAGTACTAAGATAGAGAGGATACAAAAAAAGCCTATCCAAAAGGATAAGCTTTAATTTTGTGGTGATGGGCGGATTCGAACCGCCGACACACGGATTTTCAGTCCGATGCTCTACCAACTGAGCTACATCACCGGGAAACAATTTATA
>NZ_JBSWYJ010000051.1:0-35656 GCF_056161045.1 Flammeovirga sp. AWQ4_249 | reverse complement strand
TAGGTGGCTTCGCCCCATCGTCTGGTGGGGCCATTTTTCTATTTCTCACTTCAAATTTCAACGCAATGAAAATAATTGATTATAAATTCGGTACAGCTATTCTCTTTTCTTCTGGTATTATCATCACGAAATCAACAAATGATTTTTACCAATTTTACATCACTAAGTTTACAAACTTTGAGCTGACAAAATCAGCGATCAAGACCCTGAAGAAAAATCAATATCCTAAAGTTGATAATGTTACTTTTGCGGATGTTATTAATTACGGGCTTGAGTATGTCAAAGGCGTTTATCAAGTGAAATGCTTTAATCTATCAAAGGATCAAGAAGCTATTTTTGAGCTTGTGAAAAAATATGCTCTTCCAGAGAGCAAAGTAGATATTCAGATCAATAACCCTTTGGAGGTTTTAGAAAATCTAAATATAGAAAGTGCCAAAAATGGTACTCCTTTTTAAAATACTTTCTTTCGATTCATGAAGGTGGGGAGCCTTTTCGGCTCTCTTCCTTTTCAACGATTCTATTCTAAATCTATTCAACATGTATTTACTATTTCATTTAGAACACCTCCCAATGTCTATTGTGGAGCATGAGGTCTTTATTTCTCAAAATTTACACGATACCGGAAATGAGACCAGAGGACAAATTCATTTTCATGTCAATATTGGAAAGCATGAATTCATAGCAAGTATGAATTATACGATCTCTTACAATGTCGAAGAGTACGCAGGGGATTATTGGACACCGCCTTTTACGGAATATACCTTTCATGGCTTAGGTATTGATTATGGTTCTTTCAAGATCGTTAAAGGACCCAACAAAAAGCAGTTTACGGATGCGGATATGTTAAGTCTAAAGAGTGGTATTAAACATATGGTTATGCGTGAATCAAAAAAGATAGAAGAGGATCCTTTTTTTTACTTCGATATAGAAGAGTAAACCTTTCCTTTTTACTAATCAAAGCAAACTATTTTCTTTTTGACTTTGTGAGTGGTGCCTTCGGCACCCTTACAAAGTCTTCTTATCAAACTATTTAAATCAATAATTCAATCTAAATTTTAGAAATCATGACAGCGAAAAATAAAGTTACTAAGGCAACAAATACAGCAGTAAATAATGAGGTGGCAGAACTTCCAAAAATCAAATACTATGAAGGAGCACCATTACAATACCGAGCGGATTGTAAAAACGGGAAATTCAATATCAATGGCACGCAGGATGTAGGAAAGGAGTTGACTATTAATCCTGTGGCGTGGCGCTTCTTTACGGATGATATTCTAGGAATGGGAAAAAAGAATTGGGTGGAGCTTTTCTTTATTGATGCGAACAATTGCCTTTCGGCAGTTTTATTTCATGGCTTTAGTCGTGAGAACCTGGAGGGCATTGCTGCTTCGCTTTTCTATTCTGATGTGACATTGGCAGATATCAATTTGCATATTTCTTTTGATAAGAAACAAAACAAACAAGTAAAGAGCACTTACTACATTGCGGTTTTTGATTTTGATGTGGTGGAGCCAGAAACATTGGAGCCAGTAAAGGATGCTGTAAAAGACTTGAAAATTTATAGACAAGATACCTTGAATGAGGATTGTGATTTTCAGACTATGCAAAACTTCTTTAATCCTTATCATATCGATTTTGAAATTGATATTGAAATGAATCAAGATGTTGAGCCTAAGAAATTACAACAGTAGTTCTATTACTAATTAGTCATAAGCACTTGAAAGCAATAGGGAGGAGGTGTCCTTCTTCCTTTGCTTTCATTACTTCAAATCCAATTACAAAAAATATAAAATCAGTTTAACGATGAAATCAAATCAATTTTTAGCAGAGCAATCTATTTTAAATCATGAATTAGCGATTAAGGAATTTGAAGCTTTTAAGAAGCAAGAGCAATTTGTGATGAATCCACATAGCGACTATAGAACTTTTGAAATGGATGAGGATGAATATAGAAAGCATCCTGCCATTGCCAATTCTGATCTATCCAATGCGAAACGCATTTTAAATGGGGAAGCGATCAGAAAAGATACTTCTGCTTTTCGTATGGGGAGGTTGATTCACTTGGCAATCCTGGAGCCTGAGAAGTGGGAAAAAAGAAAGATCTTTCTGCCAACGGAGGAAAAGATCAAAGTAGAGGAAATTGCTGATGTAGCCAATACACACCCATACCTCAAAAAGATCAACACCACCAATTTATGGCAGTTTGAGAAGGTGAATTTTTGGACTGATGCTACAACGGGTATCAGCTGTAAGTGCCGAATGGATATGCATTTCGGAAAGGTAGCTATTGGTGATTTAAAAACAACAAGACAAGCCACAAGAGATGCTTTTTTGAAAGATGCGGTACGTTATGATTATGACCGTCAAATGGCTTTTTATAGTACAGCATTTGAGCCCGAGTTTTTTATGTTGATAGGCGTTTCAAAGGCAAAAGGGCGTCAAGGGGAGCTTTTCATTAAGGAGTTGGCTTTTCATAGTGAAGCAATGGAAGAGGGGAGAAAGAAAGCAAACTTCCTTCTGAATGAAATCCATAAGGATGCTTCATTGCTCAAGGCAGTTTATGAAGCGAGGAAGTAATAAAAGAAATTGAATCAGATTGTATTAGGCATGAGATTAAGGTCACAGGAGATTCCTGTGGCTTTATTTCATTCTAAGTATTCCAGGAATTAAAATTATCACTTAACGAATCATGAAAAAACATAGAATTATCATTGCAGGAACGAGGACGTTCAATGATTACCAAAAGTTAGAGTTAGAGGTGCTTTCTTTTATAGAACATCATCAGCTGAAAATGGAGGACATTGAAATTGTCTCTGGTGGTTGTAGAGGATCCGATCAACTCGGAGAGAAGTTCGCTAGAAAATACCATCTTCCTATAAAACGCTTTTTACCTGATTGGAGTAAAGGGAAAATTGCGGGACCTTTGAGGAATAAGGAAATGGCGGAGTATGGATCGCATCTTGTTTGCTTTTGGGATGGTGTGAGTAGGGGAGCTAGGAGTATGGTGAAGGAAGTTTTTGAGAGAGAAATGACTTTTTGGGTGATTCGATATAGTAACAAGAAGGAGAGCAGCTTATTTTAATGGAGAGTAACGAAAGTAACTTTTAAGAGATGTATGTTGCTTAATAGCTACTTTCGGTTTTTGAGATAGGTTGTCGCCACCTCAACGCCCTTGACGCACTTAGCAATTGACATACTTAGCAGCATCAAGACCGTAGGCCTTCCCGCCACGACCTAACGCCCAACGCTTCACGCTTGGAGAACACGCAGTTTCACTTACATTGCAGCTCCAAATGTCCGACCCGATAGGTGATCCCTCGCCCTTAAGGTAGCTTTACTTTCCCACCCACCTGATATATTCAATCTCGTGCTAGGAACTACCACCCGTATGATTAGTTTAACAGCCATTTACCCTGGAAAGGCTAATGTTTGATATCTACAAAAAGTTAGCTGAACGGTAATCAACCTACGTATACGCGGTCCGTACGTACGGTGGTGTGAGAGGGGCTCCGCTAGGTTATTTGCTGTTATTTTCAAATCGTAACTCTATCTTCAATATTTGTAATATAAGAATGTGGGGTCTCGCCAGCAAATAATAGGTGTCCCCAACTATAAAAAGAATCATTGTAATAAAACTGTGTCTTAAAAATCTTATCCATGTAACATCTAATTACCAATTGACGATGAGGGTCTTTAAAGAAATCAGGTATAAACTCAAAAGAAGGGATATAATCGTAAAGAGAACGACATCTATCAAATGTAAAAATGTCTAAACACATCTTTCGTTCTTTTGCTGTATAATCGTAGCGTTTGTGATTATTATAATTTATATGGTAAGGGTAGCCATATTTCCCAATTAATAGAGAATACCATAAATGCTTCATTGGAATGTCACAAAATAACCCATTACATCCCTTCTGTTTTTCAATTGTATTATTTTCTATCTGGGTCACTATTTGTAAAATGTCATCTGAAAATGCATCAAAATATCCTTCTTCTATTGAATGCATTAAAGAATATAATTTTATTGTATCAAAAGCTGTGTATTTTTCATTAACAATCGTGCTTGAAAAGAAATGTGCTAAAGGTTTTATTTTTTCCTCAATCATATTGTTTGCAAAATGCCAATATGCATAATTATCAGCACTCATTATTAAATCGAATCCACCCTCATTATCTGTATCATAGTTGCTCCAATCTGTCCTTGAAAGTCTAGCCAACTCTTTATCTATTTTTTCACTATTAAAAATTTTCTTATTAAGAGTTGGTAGTTTACGTATTTTAGAAATTGGATTAATTACGTTTGAGAAAAGGTCAGGTATTGCCGAGGAAAAATCAGAATATGCTTCTGAAAATTTGGAAGCTATAACTTTTTCTACTTCCTCATTGCCATGAATACCATGAGTGTCAAATGATTCATGAAATACATTTCCTTCATCACTATTTAATATAGAACGATGCATCCATTTTTTTGAACCAAAAAAACGACTTAAAAAAGCAACGTTCTCTTTAGTATTATCTGGGTAGCATGTGTTTACAATTACATTGCTTAAATCACTAATAAAGCTAGATTCAAACATTGAGTTTAAAAGCAGTAAGGCATTATTTTTTTTACTTAAAAGAGAGTTTGTGAAATCTAAATATACGATATCGAATTTCTGTGGATTAGATTTAATAAAGTCAGAAATGTTGCCTTCAAATATATTTATAAAAATTCCCAACTCGTAAATTGCATTTTTAGCTTTTTGATAATTTTCTTTATCAATCTCAAAGGCCCAAATGTTTTCAGTCCTTACACCTCTGGACAATAGATGTTTTAAATCATTTACTGGTTCAGGGCCGCAGAAAAATGCTACTTTTAAATCACTCGGTCTTTTTGTAGAATATAAAGAGTTATGGTATTCAACCCAATCTTGGTTTCTGTTTAATTGATTGAATGTAAAATTATCAGATTGATATATTTCATTCGTTGTATTGGAGCATTTAAGAGTAAATTCATTAAGAATCTCGGGTGTTACTATTGTTGATTGAAGTCTTTTATAGGTCAAGGAACTTATCACATGTTCCCAAACCAATTCTCGTGATTTTTCTTTTTCCTCTTGCTGATAACTATGCATTTATTTTATCTTTTTTAAGGGGGCTTGTTTGTTTTAATAGCACATAACAAAATATATATGTAATAACAATTCCTGTTTATCTCAGAAAATTAAAATAAACAGGAACAATTTTACTTTCTATCCTCAAAACAAATGCCAATATATGTAATACATTAATCATTTTATGAAACTTCAATAAGAAATAACTTACGACATATCTACCTTACGTTCTTCCCTTATACCTTAGTACCAAAACTTAAAATTGACGATTCATGAATGTATTTTTAGATCAAGAAAATAATGATATTTCAGCAGACGATATTATAAGTAGAAACTTTGCTACTTTCTTTATGAGAATGTCTAGAGATATTCCACAATGGAATCTTTACAAAGATGATTTTTTAGTGATTGATAAAGGTGAGGCGGTAGCACCTAATGAGCTTTTTGTGACTTACTACAAAGGTGAATATAGAATCTTTATGATGGCTCCTAATGGTCATTACTATAGACCTGATTGTTTTTCAAATAGAGTATTGCCGGTATGGGGGAAGGTGACGAATGGGATTAGGAAGTTTAGATGAATTACCCTACTTACTTTTCAAAACAACGCCCTTCTCACCATATCCATTTCCCTTTCTTTCGGAATATTGACATACTTAGAAAAGCTTCTTTCATCTCTGTGTCCTGTAAACTTCATCACTGTTTTTGTAGGAATTCCTCTTAGTAATAATCGAGTAGCAAAGGTTCTTCTTCCTGTATGAGTGGTGATCAATTCATATTTTGGTTTATAGAATACATTGACTTTTGGTCCCTTGAATTCGAAGACTTCAAAGGTTTCATCTATACCCGCAAGTCTACAAACTTCCTTTATACTTCTATTGATGATGACATTGTGCAATGCTCTTATTTCTCCTTTGAATAATGATTTTAGAATCTTGGAAGCTGTTTCATTGACTGGTACTTCAATAAATTCAAATGTCTTCGTTTGCCTGATGGAAAGGTATTCATATCCTTGATGATCGACTTTTAAATGGGAGGGATGTAATTTGGAGTAATCACTATACCTTAATCCTGTATAGATGGATAAGAGCAGTAACTGTCTTGATGTATGAAGTTCTCTATCTTGTAGATCAAGTTGTTTTATAGAAGCTATTTCATCATCTGTGAGGATAGGTTTTAATGTATCAGGCTGGTGTGTGAGTTCAAAGAGTTTATGATCTTCATTGGTTGTTAGTTTCATTGCTTTACACCAATTGAGAAAAGATTTGAAGAGTCCTAAATATTTAGCTGTTGTTTGAGTATTTAAATCCAGGTCTTTATAGAAATAACTTTGTAGTTTTTCAAAGAGAAACAAGTCGATGGTGTCAAGGTTAAAGAAGGTTTTGTGACTCTTTTCAAAGCTGATTAGATGCTTTTTCAATGACTTAATCTTTTTAATGCTTGAAATGGATAGCTTGTTGGACTTGATTTCTAAATACTGATCATACAAGGGCCAGAACTTCTTTGATAGGGTAGCTATTTTCTTGGGATTCATCAATTCTGATATATATGCAGATGTGGGTTCTATTCCTTCTTTCTTGGCTCTAAAGTAAAAATCATAGGCTTTTAGTTTGAAGGTTCTCAATTCTTCATTCAACCATTTTGCACCTTCATAACTCGGTAGAATGCATTTGTTTTCTTTACTCCAATATTTTGGATGAAGATAGATAGGTGTTTGAATTTTAAGTCTTACTTTTCTTCCATCCGAAATGATACAATGTACGTTGGTTTTCTTGTCTGCTTTAGGGTGTTTTAGGTATAAATTTACAGTTGCCATTTTTCTAATTGGTTAATAGTATGATGTATATTACTTCTTTAGAAATTAACTATTTATTCTGTAAATCAATTTGTTGTGATGATTAAAACAAAGTTTGAGATATTTCTATCTAGAATTAAGAAAAATGGGAAATACCCTATTAATTTTAGAGTTATCCTTCACAGGAAAGTCTACCGATTTCCTACTGGAATAGAAATACTACCAAAATATTTTGATTCGTCGAAAGAGTATTCTCCGATCACAATACCAAAAAAAGAGAAAGGATTAGGCTTAAAACCTAATCCTAACTTTTAGTTCTATTAAACGTTATATTTATCTAATCAAAGAGTCTTGATGTTTAATATATTGTCTTTCTTCTCCTTTTCCTTTTATACAAAGTAAGTTCATCGTCACCATCACTATTTATATCAAATCTTAATGTTATACTCTTTGATGGTAATGATATATCACTCATTTGATAGTGATTACAACTTATACAAATATTACACTCAACATAACTAGATTTTTGTTGATAAAATTGCTCGAAATCTTCAATATAAATTTCATCAATTTCAACAGGTTGATCAAATATTGTCTCAAAATAACCACTATCTCTCATCTCATCTACTTTTTCAATAATCATTTCTTCTGAAATACATTTAAATACAAGCATATTCCATTTAGGAAATTGTTTTTGAAAGTTTAGATTATCTATATCTTCATCTTCATAATAGGAATATAGATATGATGATTCATTGGTCGATATTAGATGTATTCTACAAAAATGGCCTAAAAATGATTTTGACTTTATATTTCCATTATTATGAATAATATTCTGATCAATAAGTTTTTTGTTTATTGATCCATTAAGATTACAAAAGTTACCAATATGTTTTTGATAATAAGAATATAAGGCCATAGTCGTTGCGTTTGATGATTTTTTTGAATCTTTTGATATTTTACTTAAAGCAGAATTTAGAATACCGGTTTCTTTATGAATATCAATATTCTTAACTCCTAACTCTTTATAGATTTTATTAAGAATGAATTCCATTTAGTTGAATATTATTTATAGTTTGAATTAGACTTTTACTTACGATTGGAATATTAACTTCCCTAACAATATAGTCTTCATTGACCAATACATCTGATAATTTTAATTCTATTGAATTATGATAAACCTTTTGTAGGTTTTTTATTTGATCTAACCTTTTATGGTATTCACTATTTGTTGTTAATATAAATGTTTTACCATAAGAAGAAAGTCTTTTATAGCGATTGATATATGAATTACTCCAACCAAATACAGTATGTGAAATATCAATAATTACATCACAAGAATCTATACTCTTCAATGGATCAGCTTTTTCTAGAGCTTTACCTTGGTATTCAATTCCACCATTTTTTTTACTTTTTAAGAATAATACTTCACCACAACATAAAAAACATATTTTCACACCTTTTAGATTATAAGTATTATCTCTTAACTCATTAATAAACTGTGTAAAATCAGGGCGATGATTTTTTATTCCAAATTGAAAATCTCTTGAACGAATAAATTGTTGTTCCCTCACTTTTTTCAAACCACTATTATTATGACATATGTATATAGAACCTATATCATGATATTTGTCTGAGTTATCACCAAATACATTTAATACGATAAGAGTTTGGTGATTCGTAAGGGAATGATTGAAGGTTTCAATCTCATCTATATCTAAAGAATACCCAGAAAAAACTAAGCATTCAGCGTTAGATGTATTTGCAATCAAGATTAAATCATTTATGTCCCATTGATCTTGATTAGTTAATTGGGTTGACGCTAATTGAATATTCATTTCTATTTGAATTAATATTTTCTTAAAGAAAACATAAAATATTTTGAAAAGCAAAAATTTTGAAGAAAATATAATTTCAACTATCTCAAAAAACAAGATATCCCAAAAAACCAACTATATTAGTATTCTAATTTGTGATACAATGAACCGAATAAAAGAAGTTATAGAAGAGAAAGGTCTTACCCAAACCTGGTTATCGGAGAAACTAGGCAAAAGTTACAACATGGTGAATGGATATGTGCAGAACAGAAAGCAACCTAGATTGGAAATACTTTTTGAAATAGCGAGAATTTTAGGTGTATCAGTAAAAGATTTGATAAAAGAATAATCATGTCAGAAATAGCAAGCAACGTAGACCACAAAGGTCAATTAGAGCGACAGTTATGGAACATCGCCAATGAGTTAAGAGGAAATATGGGAGCCGATGAGTTCCGCGATTATATATTGGGTTTTATCTTCTACAAATACCTTTCGGAACGCATGGAGCTTTTCGGAGATGAGTTATTGGAAGAGGATGGAATGAAGTTCTCAGAGATTAAAGAAGCAACTGAGGAAGGAAAGGAATATCTGGAAGCCATTAGAGAGGAAGCCTTAGAGTCGTTGGGGTATTTTCTATTGCCTAGCGAATTGTTTAGAGTGCTTTCGGAGGAAGGGCAAGAACAGGACTCTTTTATCTTGGAGAAGTTACGCGATGTGTTGAACCACATTGAGCAAAGTACAATGGGTACGGACAGTGAAGAGGAGTTTAGCGGTTTGTTTGAGGAGTTGGATTTGACTTCTTCTAAACTGGGAAAAACAGAGAAAGCTAAAAATGAGCTGATCTCTAAAGTGCTTTTCCATTTGAATCAGATTGACTTCCAATTGGGAAATACGGAAATAGATGTATTGGGTGATGCTTATGAATACCTGATCGGTCAGTTTGCTTCGGGAGCAGGAAAAAAAGCGGGGGAATTTTATACGCCTCAATCTGTTTCTCAAATCTTAGCGCAGTTGGTAACGGTGGGCAAAGACAAGTTGCAGTCGGTGTACGACCCTACTTGTGGTTCTGGTTCATTGTTGCTTCGCGTAGCAAAACAGGTAGATGAAGTGGCACATTTCTATGGTCAGGAGTTGAACAGAACGACGTACAACTTGGCACGTATGAACATGATTTTGCATGGGGTACGTTACAATGAGTTCGATATTCAGCAAGAAGATACCTTAGAGAACCCACAACATAAAGAAAAGCAGTTTGAAGCCATCGTAGCCAATCCTCCTTTCTCGGCTAAATGGTCTGCCAATCAGATTCATTTATCGGATGATCGTTTTAGTGAGTATGGAAAGTTAGCCCCTAGTTCTAAAGCGGACTTTGCTTTTGTACAGCACATGATTCATCATTTAGGTGAAAACGGTACAATGGCGGTGGTACTTCCTCATGGTGTATTGTTTAGAGGTGCTGCCGAAGGACATATCCGTAAACACCTGATTGAAGAGAACAATTATTTGGATGCCGTTATTGGTCTTCCTGCCAATATTTTCTACGGTACGAGTATTCCAACTTGTATTTTGGTCTTCAAAAAATGCCGTAAGAAAGACGATGCCATTCTATTTGTAGATGCTTCACAACGTTTCGAGAAAGCTAAGAACCAAAACTACTTGCGTAAAGAAGATGTGGAGAAGATTATCTCTACGTATGCAGAAAGAAAGGAAGAAGAGAAATACGCTCATGTGGCTTCTTTAGACGAAGTGAAAGAAAACGATTACAACCTCAATATCCCTCGTTATGTAGATACTTTTGAGGAAGAAGCTCCTGTAGATTTGGATGCGGTTTCTGATCGTTTGGTACAGTTGTCTGAAGAAATGAAAGATACGGATACGACTATCCAAGATTTCTGTGATCAGTTGAACATTAAAACACCTTTCTAAGCCATGAGTGAAGTAAAAAAGAATATTCCTGCTTTGAGGTTTCCTGAGTTTAGTGGGGAGTGGGAGAAAGCATCACTAAAAGATGTTACTTCATACACAAAAGGCTTTGCTTTTAAATCTGAAGATTACCAAGAAGAAGGCATTAGAATTGTAAGAGTTTCAGATTTAGGTGCTGATCAGATAAAGTATGATAATGATAAAGTATTTATAGCTTCTGAAAAGGCAATTAAATATAAAAAATATAACCTAAATCCTGGTAATATTATCATTACCACTGTAGGTTCTAAACCAGATATGCTTGAATCTGCAGTTGGTAGAGGAATTTATATACTTAATGGAGATGAAGGTTTGTTGAACCAAAATATGCTGAAATTTGAAAACTTAGGTAATGTTTCCAATAAGTTTTTAATGGGTATAATAAATTCAGCAAGGTATCAACATTACATGAAGGGGATTGCAAGAGGAAATGCAAATCAAGCAAATATTACAGTTGTAGACTTATTAGAATTTAAAATATCACTACCCACCCTCCCCGAACAACAAAAAATCGCCACCTTCTTATCCTCCGTAGATAAAAAGATCGGACAATTAACCGAGAAGAAGGAGCTATTAGAGGAGTACAAGAAAGGGGTGATGCAAAAGATCTTCTCTAGGGAGATTAGGTTTAAAAAGGAAGATGGAAGTGCTTTTGAGGAGTGGGAAGAGAGGAAGTTGGGGGAGGTTTTGACACCTACAATCAGAGAAATCTCTAAACCAGATAAAAACTATTTAGCAATTGGGGTAAGAAGTCATTGTAAAGGAACATTTCAGAAACCAGAATCTGATCCTTCAAAAATAGCTATGGATAAGTTATATGTTGTAAAAGAAGGAGATCTTATTGTGAATATTACATTTGCTTGGGAAGGAGCGATTGCAATGGTAAAGAAAGAAGATGAAGGAGGTTTAGTATCACATAGGTTTCCAACGTATAGATTCAAACAAGAGCTTTTACTTGGTAAATTCTTTCAATTTGTTTTTGTTCAGAAATTTTTCCGTTTTACACTTGACTTAATATCTCCTGGTGGTGCAGGTAGAAATAGAGTATTAAGCAAGTCGGAATTCCTAAAAATTAAATGGCAATTCCCATCTATACCTGAACAAGAAAAAATTGCCAATTTCTTAACTTCTTTAGATGATAAAATAGAGACAGTTGACAAGGAGTTAAAAGGCGTTAAGGAGTGGAAGAAAGGGTTATTGCAAAAAATGTTTGTGTAAAGGTATGGGGAGATTACAAGAGGAACAGGAAAAAGAAGTTATTTCTTCTTTTATTAATTCTTTTGAGGAAGACTTAATATTAATAGAAAGAACAATCGAGGATAAGCCTGACAGAATTGTTGAGTATCAAGGAAAAAAAGTAGGTATAGAAATTACTGATCTTTACAGAGAATTCAAAGGTAAACCAGTGTCTCAACTTGATTCATTTAGGCGTGACTTAGCAGTTGAGATTTTAGAATATTACACATCACATTATCTAAGTAAAACACATATAATTACTGTTGATTTCAGTAATAGCTCCCTTATCAACAAAAAAAATAAGGATACTGTCTTACTGAAAATTAAGAAATGTATTGATCAAATTGTCTCAACAGGTAATAACAATTTGTATGAGTCTAATGATCTTATGAAATACGTTGATGATGATTTTACGTTCCTACCAAGTGAAGTCATACATTTGTCTTTCTCTGAATTACCTGATGGAATTGAAAGTTGGGTAAACTGTTGTGGAGGAGGATTTCTTCCAAATCTATCACAAGAGAGTAAATTTCTATATGATTCTGTATTGAAAAAAGAAAAGCTTATTGAAGGCTATGAAAACTGTGAACAGTACTGGTTACTTTTCAATGAAAAATATAGTCTACAGATAGGAGGTTTTAAAGAATTAGATGTTAAAGTTAGGGAATCTAAATATGATAGAATCTACATACTTCGAGCCTTAGGGAGTGGAGCTGATAAACTTAAAAGAATAAAATAGTATTAAAATGACTACCCAACCAGAACAAATACTAGAAGACAACCTAGTCAAACAACTTCAACAACTAGGCTACAATCAGGTACAATTACCCGACGAAGATGCCTTACTGTCTAATCTTAAAAGCCAACTAGCAAAACATAACAATACTTCATTCTCTGATGTCGAGTTTAAGCAGGTGTTGAATCACTTAAATAAAGGTTCTGTATTCGATAAGGCGAAGATCTTACGCGATAAAATGCAGATCAATAAAGACGATGGAAGTAGTGAATATATAGAGTTTATCAATCAGAAGCAGTGGTGTAAAAACGAATTCCAGGTGGCACAGCAGATCACTATGGAAGGAGAATATAAAAACAGGTATGATGTAACTATCTTGATCAATGGCTTACCATTGGTACAAGTAGAGTTGAAGCGTAGAGGATTGGAGCTGAAAGAAGCTTTTAACCAAACCAATCGTTACCAACGTCACTCTTATGGTTCGGGGCAGGCACTGTTCAATTATATTCAACTGTTTGTGATTTCTAACGGTGTGAATACAAAGTATTACGCCAATAACCGTAAGCAATCTTTTAAGCAGACGTTCTTCTGGGCGGATAAGGAAAATAGAAATATTACTAACCTAACTAAGTTTGCGGATGCTTTTTTAGAGCCTTGTCACCTCTCCAAGATGATTACCAAATACATTGTCTTGCATGAGTCAGACAAAATATTGATGGTACTTCGTCCGTATCAGTATTACGCTACAGAAGCGATTGCGGATAGAGTAAAAAAGGGTGTGAAGAACGGTTATATATGGCATACAACAGGTTCGGGAAAGACATTAACTTCTTTCAAGGCTTCTCAGATTATGATGGAGCTACCCGAAGTACATAAAGTCATTTTTGTAGTAGACCGCAAAGACCTCGATTACCAAACGACTAAGGAGTTCAATCACTTCTCAGCAGGAAGTATTGATGGCACAGACAATACCAACAAACTGGTCACACAGTTTACAGATGATACCAAACTTATTGTAACGACTATTCAAAAACTGAATACGGCAATCAGTAAAGAGCGTTATACCTCAAGAATGGAAGATCTCAAAGACAAACGTCTGATCTTTATTTTTGATGAGTGCCACCGTTCACAGTTTGGAGATACACACCTTGCTATTACCAACTTCTTCGATAACAAGCAGATGTTCGGCTTTACGGGTACGCCTATTTTTGCAGAAAACTCTGCAAAGAATGAATTAGGTAGACGTACTACCAAAGATCTTTTTGATGATTGCTTGCATAAGTATGTGATTACCGATGCCATCAAAGATCAAAATGTACTGAAGTTCTCTATTGAATATGTAGGTAAGTATCGTCAGAAAGATTCTATGAATGAAATTGACATCGACACCGATGTTCAGGTGGAAGATATTGATACAAAAGAACTTATGGAATCAGAGAAACGCTTGTCTAAAGTGGCGGATTATATCATCAATAATCACGATAGAAAAACACATAACAAGACCTTTACAGGCATGATGTGTGTAAGTAGCGTTCCTGTATTGATCAAGTACTATGACATTCTTCAAAAGAAAAAAGAAGCAGGAGAGCATAATTTAAAAATCGCTACCATCTTCAGTTATTCAGCCAATGAAGACGATAAAGATGCCAACGGTTATTATGGTGAGTTTGAAGGGGCGATGGCGGCAGAGCCTAAATCTGCTTATGGAAACCTACACACCAGAGAAATCTTAGACAAGTATATAGCCGACTACAATAAGATGTTTGGTACAAGTTATTCTACTAAAGATTCTCAGTCGTTTTACAACTACTACAACGATATCGCAAAGAAAGTAAAGAGCAAAGACATTGATCTTCTTTTAGTGGTCAATATGTTCCTTACTGGTTTTGATAGTAAGACTTTGAACACCCTTTATGTAGACAAGAATTTAAAGTATCATGGATTGATTCAAGCGTTCTCTCGTACCAACCGTATTTTAGACGAAAAGAAATCACAAGGGAATATTGTCTGCTTCCGAAACCTAAAGAAGAATACAGACGATGCCATTTCTCTTTTCTCTAACAAAGATGCAAATGAAATCATCTTGCTCGAACCTTATGAGGATTACATCAAGTATTTCAATGAGGCACTAGAGGAAATGCAAAAGATAGCACCTACCGTAGAAAGCGTAGATGATATTCTAGGAGAAGAAGAACAACTTCAATTCGTCAAAGCCTTTAGAGAGTTAATGCGTCTCAAGAATGTACTAGGAGGTTTTGCAGACTTCGATTTCGATGATCTTGAAATGTCGGAGCAAGAATTTGAAGACTATAAAAGCAAGTACCTAGATATTCATGATACTGTCAAATCTACAGGTGGTCCTGATAAAGTATCTATCCTCGATGATGTAGATTTTGAATTAGAATTACTTCACAGAGATGAAGTGAACGTCAACTACATTTTAGTGCTTTTAGGTAAACTTCATGCCGCTACAGATGCTGAAAAAGAAAAGCAACGTAAAGCCATTATAGACATGATGACAGGTGAAGCACAGCTCCGTAGTAAAAAGGAACTAATAGAACGCTTTATCGCAGAAAACCTTCCACTCATAGAAGACGAAGCCGACATTCCAGATGAATTTGAAAAGTTCTGGCAAAAGGAAAAGCAAGTCGCTTTCAATAAAATGGTAGCAGATGAACAACTCAAAGCAGACATTGCAGAGAAAGTCATCGGCAACTACCTCTTTACCAACAGACCTCCAATCCAATCTGATGTAATAGAAGCTTTTGAAACCAAACCGAAATTACTCCAACGCAAGAAATTAGCTCAAAGAGTAACGGATAAAATGGTGGGGTTTGTGGAGACTTTTATTAGTGGGATGTAGGCTGATATTATTTTTTAATTTAAAAACTGGTTAATGATGAAAAAGACACTTTTAAAATGTTTACTTATTAGTATTTCAATTTTAAATAATAGTTGTATTGATACATCAAATTATAAAAAGCAAGAGGCTTATAATGGATTAGTTAAAGAAGTTGAATTACGAACGTATAATGCGAAGGAAAAATTTGGTGAAATCGAAAAGGGGTCACTTAAGTTTAAAACTATCACTAAATTTAATGAGAAAGGAGAAAAAGTCTTTTTTGAATGGTATTTTGGAGAGGATTTATATAGAGATAAAATCTTTAAAAAAGGACGCCTATTAGAAGAAAATTCATATACACAAAGTGGAGAACTATCATCTAAGAAAATTTATACTTATAATAATGAGGGTATTAATACAGGCTATGTTGAGTATAATAGTGATGGTTCATTTAGTACAAAAACCATTTCTAAATTTAATGATGTAGGTAAGAAAGTTTCAGAGGTTAAATATTCAGACAAAAATTTATCAAAAATATGGTATGGTAATACCTATACTTATTCAAAGGACAATAAAATAATTATGGATAAGTATTTTGATGATAAAGGAATTATATATGTGAAATTTTATACTTATGGTACAAACTTTTCAAACATAACTCTTCGTTACCCAAAAGGGGATATTTATCCAAACGGTATAACTTTTTTGAGTGAGAAAAGAATTTATTTACCAAATGGAGAAGAAGATGAAGTAATTTTTTATGACGATAAGGGAAGAGAAGAGTCACATTTAATATACTCTTATGAATATGATGAAAATAATAACTGGATAAAACGTATCGCAGAAAATAGTTTTGAAGGAAGATCTCACTCTTATACTGAAAGAGAGATACTTTATTATTGATTTTAATTATACATCTCCTAAACCATCCCCTTCCTCACCTTACTAATCGTATGCCTAGAGCATCCCAAAATATTTTGAATCTGAGAGTAGGTCTTGTTCATTTCAAGAAGCTCTCGGATTTTTTCTTGCAGTTCTAAATTCTCAGGTCTGCCTTTGTACTTTCCTTCAGCTTTGGCTTTTTGCACTCCTTCAGCTTGTCTACGTTTACGATCAAGGTAATCCTTACGAGCCGTTGCAGCCAAAATATCCAACATCATTCCATTGACAGCAGACATCACCCTTCGCTGAAATTCATCTTCTGTTTTTACGAAAGTATGAGAAGTAGGGAGATCCATAGAAATTACCTTCAACTGATTTTCCAAGATGATGGATTTTAGCTTCTGCCAATCGTCTTCTGAAAGTCTTGTGATCCTGTCGATCTGCTCGATGAGGATGGCATCTCCTGGTTCTGCTAAATCCAACAGTCTAAAAAGTTCTGGTCGCTGAAGTTTGGCACCGGATTCATTTTCTATGAACCAACCCGAAACTTTCAATTTCAGTTTTCTTCCAAATTGTAATAATGATGCTTTGGCTCTGTTGGCATCTTGGTCTTTGGTGGAAGCTCGAAGGTAGGCGTAAACTCTCATTTTGACTCAAAAAGTGTATGTATATCGTATTACGAATGAAACTGCTAAAAATAGCAAAAAACCACATAAAACAGTGCATTTTACATGGTTCTTTAAATATAGTGCATTATACATATAAAATCAATAATAATGCACTAGGTTTTAGATAGTGCTTTAAAGGTATACTTAAAGTGAACTGTAAAATTAATTTGCAAAAAAAATGAATAATAAAAAGTTGGACTGTTAAACTAAATTTCGTCGTTGAAATACTGAATAATTAATTTAAAAATGATAATATGAAGTACCTTATTAATAACTATTACGATAAAAAGAGAGATAGGAGAAATAGGTTTTACATGATATATTCTCATTAAATGAGAAAAATTATTTTTTTTACATAAAGTTTTTTTTAATTTAAATATTTGTTAATAATACATGTGTTACTTTTTAAAATAGACATTTTGAAACAAATTAAATTTATCCAATTAATTGTATTACTTCTAACATTTACTACTATTCAAGCTCAAGACAATCCGATTACTTGTAAAGATGCTGAAAAGCTAATTACAAAATCTTTATCAGAAAGCTATGACCCTGTTATAAAGTATATTGAAGCTCAAATTGAAGCAATGAAAAGTGCAAACATTGATCCATGTAAATACTACAATGTTGCTGTAAAAGAAGTTGAAGATTGGTGTGCTTATTTGGAAGTACTAAAAAAGTCGAAAAGAGAATCGATTGTTAATGCTGTAGATGAAATTGATTGTCTAAATAACAATACAGAAGTTACCGCACAAAATGTTTTGAATAAGGCTAATGAAATAGGCGTAAAATTATTAGAAAGACATTTAGGTTTAGATTTACCAAAAAAAATGTTTTATGTAAGTTTATTAGATATTCAAGAGCATGGTATAACAGGAGGAGAAAATAGCTTGATTAATGTATTCAAGAGTCAATTAGATGATTTTAAATCCTCATTACCAGAAATTGGAGGAGGTGTTAAAGTACCAACGACTACACAAGGTTTACCTGAAATAAAAATAAAAACAAACAAACATGGATTACTTGATATTCCTATTGATTTAGGTATTAAGTTTTAAAATAGATGAGGCTTGTTCATGATACTGAATTTAATCACAATTCTATAAGTGAATGTTATTAATAAACCATTCATTCATAAAGAGGCTGTCTCATAATTAAAAAATTGAAACAGCCTCTTTATTTGTATCTTATGATTATAGTGAAGAAAACTTTCAAACCGCATTCACAGCATCAAACAACCTTATTTCCAATGGAGTTAGGAAGTATGATTCCTTAAGGTCATCCTGTACGTGTTTTAAATACTGTGATTGACTCTATTGATCTTAGTATTTTATTAAAGGATTATTCATCTATGGGAGCAAGTAGTTTTGATCTTAGAATGATGTTGAAGGTATTGACCTATGCTTACCTAAATAATATTTATTCAACACGTAAGATTGAAAATAGCCTTTCAGAAAATATACATATGATGTGGCTTTCAGGCATGCAACAACCTGATCTTATTACAATCAGTCGTTTTTGTAGCTGTAAATTGTCATACTTGTCCAATACATAGCAGGTGTTTTTAATCAAAGTAAAAGTATAAGAATCGAGAAGTATCGATCAATCTAAATGCTAAACGTCTTCGTGATAAGGCCAGAAAAAATCTACTTAGTAAAGAGGGAGAAAAGTTGAGAAAACAGCGATGTGTAGAAGTAGAACAGATGTTCGGTCAGTTAAAAGGAAATAAAAATTTCAAAAGGTTCTTCCTGAAAAGTCTTGATAAAATCGAGATAGAGTTAGGCCTTGCTTTCATGTCCATGAATATCATAAAATATGTCAGAAAGCTCCAAAAATGGCTAAAAGAAGGTATATTTTTACATATTCTTCATTTTAGACTTCAAAAAAGAGCTATTTAATTCAAAATATTTATACAAAGCTAAAAAAATGTGGAAATAAAAAAAGAGACCGATTCATAAACTAGTTATGATATGGCCTCTTTATAATTATTATTTACCCACATTCAAGATAACCTATAAATCCGCCATAGCTAATTATATTATCATGTGAGATTTTCTTGATTATTAAAAATGATCGTTGTGAAGTACAATTACAAAAAAATAAAATCATTATAGAATATACGATACAATGAATACAAGACAGTTTATGTTACATATTTTCATAGCATTTTGAACATAATCAACGTTTGTAAGAACTTTAATTAATGCAATTTTGAAATAATTTAATGTTTAAATTAAAAACATATTCATTTTAGAATGAAAACAGCTTTTTTAACCACATTAGATACTTATGGCGGGTTTATGAAATATCTTGAATGTGGGTATTGTTGTTTTCATGTTAATTTATATAGCGGTTTTAAAGAATATCTCTCACCTTTATTTTTTAGTTGTTTATCAAAATCATAAAAAGTGAAATTTAACCATTTTAGTTATGGATTTCTGTACGATAAATTATTATTTTTAAAACTTAAAAAAAAATGATCAATGTTCATTTCTTAATTTACAAACACATAACTTCCTTTCGAATGATAAATAAATTAACTGTCATCGTCTTTTTTTTATTGAATTCTTCATTCAGTTTTTCTCAAATTTGGAGTACAGTTGAAGGTAAAGATGAATTTGGAGACTTCAATGGTACCTATTCTTTAGTTTCACCACAAAAGGGTACCTTTTCAAATACAGCTTCCTCAAATGCAGAGTGCACACATATAATTAGTGTTGAAGTTAGAGTAAATGGTTTTTTTATCAAAATAGCACCATTAGAATATAATAGTTATATGAATCATACAAATACTAACAAGTATATCGAGTTAAAGATAAAAGATGATAAAGGAGAAATTCATAAATATGATTTGTTAGATGTTACAAATGGGACATATTTTATAACTGATGAAAATTCTAATGATGTAATCAATTTATTTAAGACTAATAAAGTTTTAAAAACTGTTTTTTATAACGACAATACTGTTTATAAGTCTCAAATAGTAACAGATAATTTCACTCAAGTATTCGAGCAATTTAATAAACTGGAATATGTTAATAATATAACAAAGAATTATCCAAACATTCTAGATAGAAAACCTAAAAAAGGAGATATAGTAATGGTCACAACTAATCTTACTAGGAATGGACTCTTAGTTGCTAAGGCTGGACAAAAATTTATTTATGTAAAAAATAATGGTTATGCTCTAGCTAAAGTCAAAAATCTTGATGGTTCAAAGTTTGAAGGCTTATATAATATGTATGTTTTTGTACCAATGAAACAGTAATAATGGCATTCATTCATTGATAGTGATTGACATAGCAAATAAGGGTTGGGGATAAAACCTGATCCTTTTTCTGAATATTATCTTCCAAAATCAACTATCTCTCAAATGTAGCGATCAACCACCTCACAGGAGACTTATTTTGTGCATTCCAGGACGAAAACATCTTGGATATTCAGAGTATTTAGAAGTAACTATATTCGGCTCACTTACAACTGAAATTAATAGTAAGTAATATTAAAATAATAGGTTATTTTTTAGACTTTGATAAAGAATCAAAAGCTGATTTAATAATCAGGTTATCCGAGGTAAATGCAATATTCTTTTCAAGTAAAACAATCAACATTTGAAATAGAGAAATGGCTTTCTATGATGGTAATTTCTTTTCCCTAGTTGGTACAACAAATTTTAAAGGATTTCTTATGGATCGGTTGTTATATGAAAAAATAATTATTGAAAACCATCTTAGAATGATTATGGATTAGATGGTTTAATTTAACCTAACCCCTTCCTCTAGTTTTTAATTCTTGCAATTTTACTTTTAAGGCTTCTATTTTTTGTTGAGCAACAAAATCATTTTGATTCTCTGCCAATTTTATTTTTTCCTTTTTAATGGCCTTCAATATTTCAAAGGCACTTCCAAAGTACTTATTCTCAATTTCTACTATTGTTGTATTCATCTTAATTTATATGTCTGTTTTCTCAAATAATAAGATATAAATAATTTTTATATTACGCTTAGTAAAGCACAAATATCTTTATTTGTATATTAGCTTTACAAATCAACTATCTCTCAAATGCTAGCTATCAACCACCTCACAGGAGGCTTAACATTCACGGCCACTTTTTGTGCTTTCCAGGACGTAAACATCTTTGAAAAACCAGAATATTTAGCACTAACTATATTCGGATCCCTTGCACCAGACATCGATAATACAAAGTCGATCATTGGAAAAGTATTCTATCCAATAGCCAAGAAAATTCAAGAACATTGGGGGCATAGAACCGTAACTCATAGCTTTTTGGCTTGTATTGTTTTTACAATGTTATTCGCCACCATTCAAGCAATGACAGGTGCGGAGCATCTTACTACAATTGCCTTTTTCTCTTATTTATCGCATCTCATTTTTGATATGTGTACCAAATCAGGTCTACCTTTTTTCTATCCTTTGAATCGTTATAGATGTGTTCTTCCTGCAAATCCAAATCTTAGATTGAGAACAGGAGATATAAAGCAAGAAGCCATCGTATTTATGTGTTTTGTGGGTTTGAATCTTCTTTCCGTTGATCTTGTAGCGAATGGTTTTTGGTCTACTTATAATAAAGCTTTTTTGACTTTTGCTCACCTTCAAAGAGAGCTTTTACACAATCCAAAACCGTTAGAAGTAACGATTCAAGAAAAAAGTACGGGAAAAATTAGTAAGGCTTATGTAGTTGAAGCAGGAACAGACAAAGCAATGCTTTTGGATAGTGTCCATTTTTTTGAAGCTTCTACGATGAATGATAAGATTTTAGATTTTGAACATATAGAAGGAAAGGAAATAACAGAAGTGATTTTTGAGCAAGTTTCTGTAGATAGTGTCAATCGATTAGTCGTTGGTAAAAATGTTCTTGAAGCAAAGATTTTCGGTGATAAGGAGTTTAGCTACAGACATGAAATATTAAGAACAGCGACAAGTATCAATATTGAAATGACTACTGGATTGATGTTATATGAATTGGTAGATATTTCTGAAGAAGAAGACCTTCAAATAAAATTGCTAAGGATTAAAATTTTTGAAGAAAGAGGAAAAAAGATGGATAGTAAGTTCGAATTAAAGGACCTAGAAATAGAACTCTCCAACCTTGAAGAAGGCTATGATAACTTATCAAATTTTGAGAAGACGAAAGCTATCAAAAAGATTAAAAAACTGAAGGATAAGATTAATGATTTTGAAATCTATGAACCTCAAACGAAAGAATATGAAGCTAAATTAAGTAAGCTGAAAAATAAAGAGATTGTTCCTACGAAGTTTAGTGGGGTGGTGAAAACCATAAATTTTAAAGAATGATTAATAGTAAATGGAATTCAAACCTGGATAGACTAAAACAGACTATTGATGAGATTAAAAAGGAAACTGAAAAATTAAATAATAATGACCACTAACACCCAAAAGTACTTAACTATTCAAGAGCAAAAAGAACTTCTCAAAGCAGTTGCTCACAATAAAAAATATCTTTGTATTGTCACTCTAATGATGCATTGCGGTCTAAGGGTTTCAGAAGTAATAAATATCAAAGTCAGTGATGTTGATTTTAGAAATAAAGTAGTTGCTGTAAATTCTCTGAAAAAAAGAGGAAAGGATGAAATTAGAGAGATACCGTTGTCTGACTTTCTCTATGATATTCTAGTAGATTATTGTACTTCTAGAAAGTTCAAGGCTGATAATTTTCTTTTCTGCAATCAGAATAAAAAGCCAATAACCAGACAAGCGGTAAATAAATACTTGAAAGAACTAGAAGTATCAAATGCTTCTTTAACAGGAATTGGGATCCATCCGCATAAACTTCGACATACTTTTGCAACGATGCTCAGGACTCAAGGAGCAGAAGCAGAAGATATCAAAGATGCTTTGGGGCATTCGCAAATATCTACATCTCTGATCTATGCTCACCAGGAGCCAATCAAGTTGAAAGAGTTGGTTTCTAAATCAACAACAGATATTAGAACTGACAATATTTTTCAAAGAATATATAAAGCCATTTTTAAGCGAGAAAAACGAATTCCTAATTTCGCTTATGTCAATACTGAAAGAGTTTTAGTTGGTCGAAAAAATGAGGCGAAACAAGTTGCTGAAAATATCGCTAAACAAGTAAATACAATCATTCTTGGAGATGCTGGAACCGGAAAGAGTTTTCTTCTAGAAAGTGTATTGCAATCTTTTGATCAGAAGGTTTTGGAGTTCGATGATGCAAAGGCTTTGAAGCGAACGCTGACAAATACAATTCTCTATTTACTTCAAGGTGATAAGGAGCAGTTTCAGTTAATTGTTTTTGGGGATGTATTGGACGATAAGCAGCAGCGAGTAAAATTGTCAAAAGACAACGTTTTGAACTTGGCAAAAATCTTAACGCAAATCACTGAAAAGAATGAGTATATTTTAAGTTTCGAGAACTTAGATCAAATTTCTGCAAGTAGTGTCCAGGTACTAGAAATTCTTTCTAATCATTTTGTGGTTGTTGGAACGGCTAGAAAGATTCCTGTTTCAAAAAGTACTTTCGTCTGGAACTATGAAAAGGTAGAAGTGAAAAACCTGGACCGAAAGGCTTCTTACAATCTCATCTATAAGATGACCTACAAGATTGATGCTGATATGACACATCTAAAGCAATCCGTTTTTGATGCTTCTCAGGGCAATCCTAGAATGATTGTTCAGCTGATAGAAAGGATCTCAAAAGAAGCGAAAATAACAAGGGAAGTGATAACGGAAATCACAGAAACTTATACGGGTAGAGAGCTAAAGCAAATCGACATGAGTATCTACTTTTTATTAGCCTTTGGAGGGCTTGCTGTATTGCGTTATCTGAGTGCTGAAACGGGAAATGCATCGATGCGATTTATAGGCGGATGCTTCATGATTTTCATGCTTTTTGCACGCTATTTTTTCAATTCATTCAAAAGACAAAATGTGTAAACCTATGGCTTTATTTTGTAAAGACGATATCGCTATTTTGTCAACCCCCCGTACCCCCCGTTCTATGTGTTTAAAGTATTCTTATAAAGTTTTAGGAATAATATTCTGTCTGATATGTCTTATAAATTGTAATTCATATTCTCAAGAAAAAGATATTTATGAGTTAGAAAATTTAGATTCTTTGGAGAGTAGTTTACATGGATTTTATCACAAACTTTTTGAAGCAGAATTAACCGAATGGAAAGCAGATGGAAAAGGGAGAGTTTGGCTTTATCTTCCAGACGTAGGAATACAATTTGGATTACCAAGTGTGAACCTATCAACTCGACAAATTAAACAAGCAATCACAAAGGAAAAAGATAGAAAAAGAAAACTAGAATCCATCCGACAGAAACTAGAAATTCAGCTTAATGAAGAGATCATCCAGCTACGTCAAAAACACAAACTTTATACTTTCAAATTGGAGTTATTACAACTTGCTCAGGATAAACAAAAAGTAAGAAATCAGATATTTGAGATCTATGAAGAAGCCTACTCCAAAAAAGAAATGGACCCACTCCAATATCTAAAATACAACCTGGAGAAATACACCGATGAAGAAAGGTTCCTGGTTATGAAAAATGAGATCTTAGAAATTAAAGGAGAGATAGAGTATTTGGCAAAATATAATCTTAGTACTTATAGATTAGTAGCTAATTAAAAATAAAGAGTTAGAAGCATCTAGCATGAAAAAATAAAAATCAGTGACTAAGTTTTTTTGGCTTTGAGGGCCAAAAACTTTCTCACACTTTTTTATTTTTTTCTATAATATTGAAAGAGAAGCTTTTCACACAAACAAGGGAACCAAGCCCACCCGCCACCCAGTATTTTTATTATATTTGCTTTAAAACTGGTATCAAAATAAACAAAATGAAACACTTTTATTTTTTTCTATTTACATTTCTAATTTCATATTCTTCATACTCACAAAAAGTCATAGAAGAATATGATCAATTTGAAGACTTTAAAAGAATACATTCATCTAAGAAAGTTTTAGGTGTAACTCAATTAAAGGTTGAAGCTATTATTACAGAGTCAGATACTTTATATAAAGTTATGACATCCGTTATTAATTCAGGAGCTATAATAGATGAGAAGCAACCATATAAAGTAATTCTTACAAATGAAAAAAAATATGACTTAGAAATATTAAATGCGAGTGTTCCTTCTGTATTTGGGTCTGGTCAATATATCTCATCAATGTCTTTTCAAATAAAAAAATCAGACTTAAATGTATTCATGAATTCAGCAATTAAAACTGGTAGAATATATTACATTAGTGATACATATGATAATCTTAATGGAGGTGCTGTAACGACACATCTAACTACTTATTTAAAGGCTGTATATAATCGTGTAAACGGTATAGATACAAAGTCAACTAAGAAAAAGAAGAAAAGGAAAAAAGCATAGTAACTCACCACCTTTTCATTTCCCTCACAAAACAGTAACCACAGATCAAAGATTTTATAAAACAAAAGGCTCTGAATATATCAGGGCCTTTTGTTTTATATATATTTCATTAATTAACAGATTGTTATATTTTTGCCTACCGCTTTTGTATTATAAATAATTCAAAACAAACTATTACACGATCTCACTGCACGATCGATTCTAACTAAATACCAACTACTATGAACATTCATATCAACGAATCATTGCCAGACAGTTATTCTATTTTTGATAACACCCTATGGAAAAATGACCAGCTCACAGTAAGAGCTAAGTTTTTGTATCATTATTTAGCCAACAGGCCAAAAAATTGGACTATTCAACAATATGATCTTCGTAAAATATGCGGAGACAATGGAAAAATGCTAGGAGAAAAATCAATGCGACAACTCAATAAAGAATTGATTGATGCTGGCTATATGAAACTTGAGTTTTCTGTTTGTCCTGATAGCAAAAAAGCAAAAGGAAGACATTATGTTTTTTCTAATAAACCAATCTTCAAAAAGAAAAATGACAATGCTATTCCAGAGCTAGTTGCTGATTTCAAGGAAAAGGAATCAAAAAGCGATATAAAACAAGGAAATACCGAACCGGCAGAAAGTGCCGTTTCGTCAAACAGCCATTCTGAACGAACCGGCACTTTGAGGAAGCTCGATAATAGCGAAGTTCGTAAAAGTGCCTCTATTAATAATACTAGAGAACTATTAGTAAATAATAAGAACTTAAATAATAATAAAAGCTTAAGCTTAAAGCTTTCTATTGAAGATTGTTTTTCTTTTTCGGTTAAGTATGTAGCAGATAATAAGCTGAACATCAAAATTGATAAAAATAAGATTCAGGACTTTATCGACTGGTACAATAATAAAGAAGCTTCTTTTAAAGCTGAATATACTTGGCAGGATGCACTTTCGTACCGAATAGTAAACCTAACTAGTCTTATTAGAGAAAAGGCTGTAAAGGAAGATAAAAAGGCTTCTAAGGAAAGTCAGCTTTTTAAGCTGAAATCAATGCAAGAATTTAAAAAGTATTGCGAGAAAAAAGCAGCTCACAAAAATTTCTATAAAAAACTTTCAATGAAGCTTTGGAAGGATGCAAAACAGGATAATGAAAATTATAAATTATTTATGCAGAAAGCTTTCAAGTTGATTAAATCTCAAATCGTACTACAACGTAGTTTTGATAAAATGGAAGTAGTCATTTGTAGAGAACTAAATCTCTAATAAAAAATAACCCTCAACCTTGTTATAAACAAGGAGAGGGCATGCTTAACGATTCATAACACAAGTATAAACCTTTGATTTTTAGGTTACAACTTGTGCATTGTGTTATATATTTTATCTGTAAAAATATTGATTTTAAACATTTCATAATAATGATTGGGTAACATAGAAACTGATGAACTGCTAACAGGTTACAGACCTTTTGAATAATTCTCTGATTATGTTCGTAGAAATAGTAAAATGAATCCTCAGCAGGTTCACCAAAAAGAAAAATTGATGAAGAAGGCAGTAGGAACGCCTTTCTTCTTTAAAGATAACTAGTATGGTCTGTCATAGACTATGAATCGTTATAGCAGTACCCCCCCCTTGACTTTGTTGAGGGGGTTTGTTTTTTATTCATTTCATTTTCCTGGTATGACCAAATTATATTTGGATTCTAAATAATTAAGATGATGATTTGTATTCCAATTTTTTTTACTCATATCGCAAGTTACAAACTTACCAAGTTCACGTAATTGTGTTTTAAATTAACTGTTGTTTTTTGATTAAATTTACTATTGGGTTTAAATTCTGTATTTATACATTTACCTCTATTACTTCCCTCTGTTATTGGATTTATAGGTCTAAATATAATTTTAATATTGAATTTTTCTTGAATGATATTATCCGTGACTAGTTTTAAATTATTTATAATGCTATTTATAGCATTAGGGATATTGTCAATTAAATAAAAGCAGTTCACATTATTATCATCGTTTTGATCTGCTCCTACTGTTATTGAGGTCCCTCCATATGAAATGCCACTGAAAAGTTATTTAAACCAATAAAAAAGAGAGGATTATTTCAATAACTCTCTCTTTATATTTTACATTAAAATGTAATTACTTTTAATCCTTTAGCTATGAATTTTAACTGATTTGAATGTGATGAATTGTAGAAATAATTATTATGTGGTGGTGGTGGTGGTGTAAACTGAATAAATGCTTCTGTACCAGGAATCCATTTTACAGGTTTACCTCTATAATTTTCTCTATGCATTTCATTTCCTTCTTTATCTTTAAAAATAACAATAAAAGCGTTTGTTACAGATAATTTGTTATTTAGATTATTAGTATAAACGACTTGCAGTTTACCTTGTATTGATATATATTTTTCTAAAAACCAATCACAATATCCAACATTCATGTTTATAGGATTTTTAGAGTGGATGATCATCCTCTTATAAGCTCTACCAAATTTATTCTCAGTTAAATTTATATCAAAAATTTCAATCCTATTATCTCTAACAAATTCTTTTGAAAGTGCAGGAGGGGTAAACTCTATAACTTTACTATCTTCTGGATCTAGTTCATCGTAATGCATTTCTCCTAAAAGGATTTTTTTAACAGATCTTTCTAATTCTAATTGTTTTGTATTACAGTTTTCTATATATTTTTTTAAGTTCTCAAGTCCACTTTTATTGTCATCTAAATATGAAATTCCTTTATCTTCCATATAGTTTTTAACTTCTTCTAAATTAAATTCCGATTGATGATTAAAAACATATTTAGCACTATTCAATTGTACAGTATTAAATTCAATAATACTATTTGCATCTTCAATTTTAAACTTAATTTCAGTATCTGTGTAACTGACTTTTTTTAAATCTTTGCCAAAAACATCAGTATATTTCTGAACTGTAGAAGATACAAAGAGAGGGTTTTTCCTTAATTCTTGAGGGAAATTAATCAGATATTCTTTAAGAGTCTCTAAATCATAGGATGTAGGTGTAACTGACGAACCATATTGAACGAAAAGAACATCTTTTGCTTCAGATTCTTTTAATAGATTATTTAATTCTGATGTTGAATACTTTAATGATGCTTCATTATTAAAATAATTAGCTATTGCCTTAATTGCAATAGAAGACTTTTTCTTAGATTCTTCAGTAGAAGATTTAAAAGAATATATGATGGCCAATTTACCTCCATATACTTTTTTAACTACGAATGCATCTCCATAATATGGAATAAAATTTTCAGGATTTCTTTTCGCAACCCTTTTTGCTTCATCTGTTAATTTTAGATTTGTAATCCATGGACTTTTTTGAGGATAAGTAATATCACAGTATACCAGTAAATATTCTGAATAATTATTTACTTCAAAAGTATTTATTTTACTGTATTGACTAGAAATTTTAGAGCTAGCACCGAAAAACTTAAAAGATAATGCTGTTTCAATATTCATATTTAAAGCATCATAGATATCTTCTTTTTTTGTTATAATTTTTGCTTTTATTACGACATTTGCACTCGAAAAAGCTGTATCTAGTTTAGGTAGTGTAAATTCAATAACACTTTTCTCACTATATTTTACTACTCTACCTACAGTATTTACACCAGAACCATAAGGTAGATTTTGATCGTATGTTTGTGCAGATACAACAATAGTAGAGAAAAATATAAATATAAATAATAATTTTTTCATAGTAATAGCTTGTTAGTTTAATATATTAAAAATGTATTTCAAATTTTTTATAACAATAAATAAACCAAATACTTTATTAAAGGATATAACATTAAGTGCAATAGGAATAAAGAAGATTTATAAATCAACAACTTAAAAATATAGGAGTTTGTTAATGTTTGTGGAATTTCTACTATTTCAATCTATGTGCTTACATAATTCACCAATTTTCATCTAATATACTATTGTTTGTAATATATTAAATTGTTCAGCAATATCCCTTTTGTGTAAGGGTGATGGAGGGTCCTCTTTCTCGTTGAAAATGTATAGTCATTCTTTTCTTCTAATAGGGCATTACAATACTCTAAAACATCATCAAGATTTTGCTTAAGTTTGTTATTTTCTTCTTTTAATCTGGCATATTGATCTAGCCAAAGTACTTTAATACCTATTTGCTTATTCATAATAAAAAAATTATAACGTTACTATCACCTTCTTCAAAGTATGCTTATTAGGAAAATCCTTTCCATCCTTCAAAGCCATTCTAACATTATTTACCTCTGGCCAAATCTTCCAACTCGGATCTTTAGCATATCTTTCAAGAGCCGTTTTAATTACATCTTGTGCCAAGCCAATTTCAGTTAATCGAACCTGGAGCTTATTTAATTTTTCCTTAAAATCTGCAGGGTAATCAATAGCTTTTTGCACAGGCTCAGGTTCAACCTTTACACCTTCATCAAATGGAATATCGATAACCTCTTTCACATTCCAAGCTAAAGAAAATTCATTGATGCTTCTACCTAGTTTGTGTGGAACAAGAGTAACATTCAAATTCGTTTTTTCATTGATTGAAGCAATTGCAGGAGTTAATACTTTCTCTTTCAATTTGGAAAAAGTCTTATAGCTAACACCTAATTTTTCAGACATCCAAGACACTTTAAACCTCCTACTAGTATACTTATCTACACCTTGTTTTATCAACTCAAAAACTCTTACAGTATACTTTCCTTCCAAATCATGAATATCACTATAGCCGTAACCCGTATACCCTTTTTTAGTGTACAGTTCTTCAAGGACCGATTTAGTAATTTGAAAACGAATAGTAGAAGATCCTTTTATCAATTCAATCTCAGGGAAAATATTAGTCCATCTTTGAGTATCCATGTGTTCGGCTCCTTCGTCTGGCTTTCTTTGAGCCATCGATAAATTTTTACACGCCTTAGAAATGGTCCTGTACTGATCAGACTTTACTTTATCTACTCCTAAAAATTCTCTGATATTAAACTCTACCCAATCATCAGAAGATTGAACTTTTTGTTCCAGTGCTAAACCAAAAGCATATCTAGAAATCTTAGTTTCAATTTCAGACAAAGGCACAGCTTTAGTTTCGCTTTTAGCGATTTGCTCACCTCCTTTAATCATGTGGTTTGATTGCCTAATCTTTACTTCCTTTCTTTTAACGATTTCCATAAGTCTACTTATTCGTTGTAGTTAAACTAGAGGTTTTAATAGCCAGTTGCTTTTCTTAAGTCTCTATAAATCCTAAAAATGTCACTGATTTATCAGCTCAAACAATATTACTCATCAAATTTAGTATTTCAAAAGAAAAAATGACATTTTTAGGGGTTTTTTATATCATTTTTGGGACCCATAGTGACAAATAAGGGTTTTTAGTGACATTTTCGGGATAATTGTGACATTTTTAGGATGATAATGACATTTTTAGGATGATAAGTGACAAAAAAAGGATTTTAAATGACATTTTTAGGATTCTTAGTGACATTTTAGGGATTTTTAAAGGGTTTAATCTTCTAAAAATCAATTAGTTATAACTACTACTAATTAACTAATAAAACAATAATAACAATACTCCCATTATTTATTCATTTCTTTTAAAATTAATTTTTTGATTAAAAGTATCATTTTTGATACTTTATTTGTTTTATAAATAAAAACGTGAAATATTGCGGTATCATATAATAAACTTTGATAACTGAATGAAGTTAGTAATTGACAATATCAAAAGAATCAGAAAGGAAAAAGGGATTTCTCAAAAGGATCTTTCTGAAAAAACAGGAATTCCGCTTGCGACTTATAAGCGCATTGAACTTTCTGATGGAGATGTAGGATTAGCAAATTTGAATAAAATTGCGGCTGCATTGTCTATTGATATTGATACATTGATGAAGAAGCCATCAATTGTGATTACTGTTGCGAATACAAAAGGTGGCGTCGGTAAATCTACTTTCATTGCACATTTCGCAAAATATCTAAGTCAAGTTACAGATAAATCAATCTGTATTTTGGACTCAGATGTACAACAGTCAATTGCTAATATTCATAATGAAAATAGTGTAGTTGATGTACGATCATTTATGAAAGGAAAATCGAGTAATGAAATCATCGATTATCAAGACGAAATCAACGCACTAAAAGAAGAGTATGATATAATTTTAATTGATACCATTGGATCAAGTGAAGACCTTTCATTTATACAGACTGCTATCAATTTATCTGATATTCTAATTACTCCATTCCATATTACAAGAATGGCAATTATGGAAATGGGCGTAATGGCTCACCTAATAGAATATGCGAATAAGAAAAAGGAAAAGAGAAATCAGGACCACTTAAAAGCATTTGCTATTGCGAGTCATGTTGTCAAAAACTCCATTGAATCAAAAAGTTTAAAGTCACTTGATTTTGGAGATGATATAACGATTCTAAAAAATATGATTCATCATTCTTTAGATTACCAAAGAGCTGATGATCTAGAAGTAATATTAACGGTTCCTGGTGATGGTCATGAATTTGATATTTTGATGCAGGAACTTAATAAATCTATCAATTTATTCTAAGAGTAATTCTACTAAGAAACCTTATACTAAAATGCCAAAACCAAAAGTTAACTTCAATCGTTCTGTTGGAGCCATTGCTCAAAAGAAAGCAAATATTGAAAGAAGAGTAAAAGAGGAAGAAGCGGAAGAGGTTGAAAGATTATCTATTTTCAAATTAAAAGCTTCTGAAATTACGATTCTTCCAGAGCTTGAAAAATATATTCGAAAGCAATCAGAAGACGAAGCAATTCAGTTTAAGGATTCCATTAAAAACGAAGGGATAAGAGATAACCTTGTTATTACTTCAATTGATGGTAAGAATGTTTTAGTAGATGGACACCATAGATTCAGAGCAGGTCAAGAAATAGGAATCAATGATTTTTCATTAAAGAAAATTGAACTTGCTTCTATTGATGATATAAAACTATGGATGCTCAAAAACCAACTTGGAAGAAGAAACTTAACGGATGCCGAGAGAGGAGATATAGCATTAAGCATTACAGAGTTTTTGACTGCAAAAGGATTAGAAAATAAGTCTAAAGGAGGTAAAAACGAAGATTTTGCAAATTTGCAAAAAGTTAATTCTGTAAAAGAAGCATCTAAAATAGCAGGTATTTCTGAAGGGAATATTTCTAAATTGAAGAAGCTTAAAAAGGAAGCACCAGAAGAAGTTTATAGCCAAGTTTTAGCAGGTGAAAAGTCTATTCATAAGGCTCATACAGAATTAAAAAAACATCCAAAACTAAAGCAATCATCATTGCAAGGTAAATTAGATGTAGATGGAATTAGAAAAGAAATAAAGAGTCTTTGTAACCTATCAGTTCCTTTTCTTGAATCTGCTCAATTTATACTATCATCATTTATCAAAGAGTCAATCAAGGATTATAGAATTTCTAAAGACTATATGAAAGATGTTGAAGAAGCATTAGAGATTCTAAATAATTCAGGAATCTTAAAAGATGATGTGTATGTTTCTCGATTGGAGTATTTCTATAATAAAACGATCAAGATGATTAAGAATAGAATGGATTACCCTGATTATCATGATGCGATTGATGATTTTAGAGAAAGAGCACATTCTGCTTGGGATAAATATACAGAGATACAAAGACTTGAAAGAAAACTTAGTAAAGCTAAAGAGCAAGCAAAGTCATAGATAGAAAAGAAAAAATCTACCGAAGGACGGTAGCACTATATATAAAAAAGAGGGAATCGCACGACCAAGCACAAACTCCCTCAATAACAAAAATTGTTATGGACAAATCTACAAAAAGAATTCTATTGTTTCATTGTATCATGGAAGAAAAGGAACTGTCATACGGTTCCCAGTTGCATAAAGAATATGCGATGCGACTTGCTGATAAGTGGATCAAGGAATGGGAAGAAATGGTTAACGGGTCTTTGAGAGAGGCTTGTTAGGAAGGAACTGAAGCACCAATAGAGCAGTCTGTTGGTGTTTTTACTTACTCTAATAAAAACTTAATTTTTAGTACTAAGATAATATGATTTCTATAGATACAATACAAATTTTAAATGATACCATTCAAATAACAAGTGATACTTTAACTCAAAAAGTTGAAATTATTAATTTCCCTATCAAATCTAAACTTAGGTTTTATGAATATCCTTGGATACCTAATCTTATTTCATCATTAAGCCTTTTAGCAACAATTGGGTTGTTTTTTTGGAATAAATCAGATAGTAAAAAGACAGAAAGAATGAGGAAAGAATATGAAGATCAGAGGGAGAAAGAACGTAAAGAGTATGAAAATATAATAAAAAATGAAGGATATAAATATGATGAATATAGACGTAGAAAAGAAGAAAATTTCCAACAGAAAATGCTTGAAATACAAAAACAAGAACAGAAACATAATTGGATTAGAGATAAGGTATATAAACTATGGGAAGATGGGTTAGATGGAGAACTTAAAAAGTTAAGGGATTATAACGATAATTATCAATCTAAATTTAAAGAAAATTTAGACTCTATCAGATCTACTTCGGATTTTCATACATATAATATAAAGCTTAAGCAAGTATTTAAAGAGATAAAGAAGGTTGCCATACTATTATCTTTAGAGGAAAAAATTGAAGGGTTAGAAAAGGATTTTGAATCTTTACATGCGAAAGCTAATTTAAAACATGATAATGAGGCTAGAGAAATATCAAAGAAGCATAAAGGACAAGATAGTTGGAAAAAAGAGTGGAATATCAAAAAGAAAATGTACTTAGAAGAAGTTAGAGAATTTCATCCAATAATTGAATCAAAAATTAATAAAATAGAAGATGTTATAAATAGTACTATAAGGATATAAGTAAAATATTTAAGAATAGATATATACACTTTACAGGAAAGTATCCTTTTAATTACTCCCTCCTCACGCACCCACGCATTACTGCACTGCACTCCATTTGGCTAACGCCTGCATCTCCGTTCCGTTTGTCGCGGGGTACATTCGTCACTCGTGTTTTGGTAGGAGTAGCCGTTTACTAGATGTTTTGATGAGTAGGAGCCTTGAAGTAATTTATCAAAAAACGATGAAGCAGTAGTCAATATTAGGAGGAGGAGGAAAGTTTCGAAGCAAGTAGCTAAAAATAGCGAACTATAATGATCCACTAAAAAGCATTAAAACGCTTATTAGCTCGCCATTATAGTTCACTTCCCGACCCAATGCAAGCCATAAAGCAGCGACTCCAAAACTTGAAAGTACACCAGGTAATTTATCGCTTGCTCCAACCCTCCTAACGCGAGGTACTTTCAATCAAAACCACTGCAAACTTGATACAACATTATCTCTCGTACATAGGTAAGTTTTACTTCCCCACCCACCGCAGACTTTATCTCTCGTCCAATCTTTGTCGTCATCCCTAATCACTTGATGGATGTACAACTCCACCGCCAAAAACCAAACTCAAAATATTCCATGCTAAACAAATAAAGCATTCCATCTTTTTCATTTAGTTTTTGGCTCCCACTGTTGCCATTGGTAGTAAAAAGAGCTTCCGTAAACTACAGCACTTTTCACCACCAATCGCTACTTTTGCCCGCCTAGGGCCAACGCACATGCCGGGGCAATCTCCCGTAACAAGTTTTACAACTATACCCACCCTCCGGAGACATTCTACCTCGCGGATAGATACTACCACCCGTATGATTAGTTTAACGGTCATTTACCCCAACGCTCACAAAAGAAATAGCTTAGAAAGAAAATGATCTCAAGAATCAAATCATTTCTTTCTAAGCTATCTCTTTTTCCTTCCCGCTCTGACGTAGTTGGCCATCACCAAAAGGAGCATTTAAAAAATTACAGGCTAAAGAATAAAGCCTTCCATTTTTAGCATGCCCCTTTTGGCTCCCACGTTGGCAGTAAGAAACAAAAAGAGCTTCCGCAGGCTACAGCACTATTTGTTCCTTACCGCCACTTCCCAACCCGTTTGGCGCGAGAAAGGTAGCTACCCAATCACCAGACTAAAAAAAGGAACGTACATCACAGCTGAGATCAAGCCCCCACCTCCAAGTGCTACAAAAGTTTGCATGGAAAAAAATGGCTCCACAAGGGTAAAATAAACAGCTCGTTCCTCGCTGCCCTTGTGGAGCCATTTTTCCCATGCATATATCTTCTTTCGCACCTTGGGGGGTGGGGGCTTGCTCCAGGTGCGGTGTGCGTTCTGTTTTTTTTAGCCTAG
>NZ_JBSWYJ010000050.1:0-40202 GCF_056161045.1 Flammeovirga sp. AWQ4_249 | reverse complement strand
TCGTCGAGAAATGAATTCATTTATTGCGTGGTTTAACACAGAGTCTTTTATACATCCATTTATAAAATCTGCTATCGCACACTTATGGTATGAAATTATACATCCTTTTGAAGATGGTAATGGTCGAATAGGAAGAAATTTAGTAGATAAAATACTTGCCAATAGCTTTTCTGATTCCATTCGAACCATTGGTTTTTCATCTTATATATCAAGAAATAAAGGGGAGTATTATCGTCAATTAGAGTTCAATTCTAAAGGTAATATGGATATAACAGGTTTTATTCATTATTTTTTAAATGCAATTCAAGGAGCTATTGAATTATCTAATCAAAAGCTAGATAAACTTTTGAAGAGAGATAACTTCTGGAAAAAATATGCTCAAGTAAAATTTAATGATCGTCAGATAAAAGTAATCAATAAAATGCTTAAAGATGATTTTGAAGGAGGTATGAATAATAGAAAATGGAGTAGAATGACTAAATGCTCTTTTCAGACAGCAACAAGAGATATTGAATATTTATTAGAATTAAACATTTTGGTGAAATCATCTGAAGGAGAGAGAAATAAGAATTTTGTATTGAAGTAAATGTTAAAGTCAATATTTTTTTAACTTCCAAAATCATCAAAAAAAGCACTAAACTATTTTGTACACTATTTGTCCGCTCAAAATCAAAAAAACACCTTAACACTATCAAAAAAGCAGATTTTAAGAGTGTTAGTAAGTTCTTGTATCGGAATTGACCAATGGTATGTATAAGTTAAACTTGATACCACAGAAATAGCAGAGAATTACCAAACGAAAATAACATCTTTTGATAGCTCAGCAGATCTAAGGAAAAGCTTTTATGAATTGAAGTTAGAACAATCAGATAAAGCGAGTAAATCTCGATGGGGGCAAATACTTACAATGGAAGAAAACCTTAGAGTATTGCAATATGAAGATCGATTAAGAATGATTGACCTTCATCTGCAAGAAGATAAAGAGGCATTAAATAGCAACTATCAGAAACAACTGAAAAGTGCTTATCAGGAGAATAAAGAACCGAGGATAATATTGATTGCTTTATTCTTTCTTATTGATTTAGGTATCGTATTCGGTTATTTGTTCATCGTTTACTAACGCTATCAATCAGTTAAAGAACTGAATACTTTGGTGAAAATAAAGCCGAATTGGAAAACAGCACTTACAACACTACATCAAGAACTATATGACCATGACATTGAACATGGAAATCATAACGATAAAGGCGGTTTACAGAGTACCGACCTTCTTTCTTCAATCAAAGAAAAAGAGGAAGCTCTATTCTTGGCAATTAAAAATGGTTGTAGAGATATGAGAAAACTATGCAGTTTAGGGTTTATTCCCTCACAAGTTAAACAAGCTTTAAAATAGCTAAACTAATTTTATTACAAATGGAAAATTTATAAGAATAAGTAATCGCTCTTTATGAAGAAGAGCTTTCTTATCGAAAAATTGGGGCAGAAGTAGGTTTGTCTCATGGAAAAGTAGGAGAGATTATCAGAGGTATAAACTCTCTACAAGGAAATGCTCCAGTTAATGAAATGGAGAAGTTGAAGCAAGAAATGGTTCAAAAAGAAATGCCTATGACCCTTAAGAAAGCAAAAGTAAAGAAGAAAAAGTCTAAGAAAGACAAGGAGGCTAAAGCCATGAAAAAGCAATTGGCTCAAATGCAAAATGACTTATTGATTTCTCAAAAGAAATTAAAGAAGAGTCAATTTGAAGCAGAACGTCTAAATGGAATATTAGAACGTCAAGATCAAGAAATCCGATTACAAGGTGAGTTGTCAGCTTATTTTGAAGACTTACTAACAATGAAAGATAAGGCTTTTGAACATGAAGAATTATTACACTCTTTCAATTTCTTATGGGAATGGAAGGTAGAGGTTTCAGGATCTCCATTGCTTTATAAGGTATTCAAGGAGGAATATATCTTAGCTTCAAAACTTTCTGATTCTTTCGAACAAGGATTACGAAAGTTTGATGAAAGTAAACTTATAGAAAAGGTGGATTTCAATTTTTCACCAGAAGTAATCTCACAAATCAAATTATTTATCAAAAACTAAGTACAATGTTTAACGTAATATTGAAATGCTCAAAGGAGCAAAAGGAAGAATTCAACAACGAAGAAGAAATAGTAGATGTTGAAATGGATCAATCAGAAGAGGAAATTTCTGATGAGTTAGAGTCGGAAGAAGAAACCTTATCTGGAGGTTTTACCGATGAGTATTATCAGTTAATGGAAGAAAAAAGAAGAGTAACTATCGATATAGAACAATTACTTTTTGATTTTAAAATCTAGAACAGACTTCTCGAAAGGGGAGTCTGTTTAAATTTGGTAGTATCTACTCCCTATTGTAAATAAAAGTAATAATATAGGTTATTAAATTTTTGTTAAAAATAGTATTGAATAAATAGCACCTTTACAAAATGTATTAGCTTTTTGTCAAATTATCATTTGCCTATTAAAAATCTACTTTAAAATTATTGTAGTTTTACATTTGAATAGTAATGTATTGAATATGAGTACTATCCTTTAATAGATCTTATATATAAATAAGCAAGATGTCAGAATTAATAGTAAATAAATTGATACAAGGTATTTTATTAATGAATAATTTACCATTAAATATAATAAGTAAGACGATGTGTTTAGACTTATCTTTAAATGAACTTTACATACTTTCAAAAGAACTTGAAAATATTGGTTTATTCTCTAATGTAAGAGAACAGGAAGAAAATGTCTTTGCCAATCTTACCAAGAAGGGAGAAGATATAGCTTATGGATATATTTCTGATTTAATATCTTTAAATCAATAATTTTCCTGTTAATTCCCTTTTTTATATTGAGTAGGTGTTAAACCTGTTTGCTTTTTAAAGAACCGTGTAAATGATTGAGAGTCATCATACCCGCAGGCAAATGCTACTTGTTTAATACTATAATCAGATTTTAAAATAACTTTAGCTGTTTCAATCCTATTTTTAAGTAAAGAATCATTAAGATTTGCCCCTGTTAACTTTTTGTATTTATAATTTAAAGAACGGTAAGGAATATTTAAATTTTCTGCAATTTCTTTTATTGAAATATGAGGATTATTATACATTATTTTATGTATTCTTTCTATAAAAAAGTTATCGAAATAATTATCATTTTCTATTGCTTTAAATGGGAGAATAGAAGCAGAAATCATATATAGAAAGCCAGAAAATAGAAATAATGGTTTTTGATCAATATTTGAATTTTCTATTTCAATTAATTTATTATAATTATCTCCTATTAAAGAGTTTATTCTCATATTTATTAATATAGAATTAGGAATATTCATTAAGTTCTGATGAAAAGGTATTTTATCATGAAGGTATTTTTGTATGTCTTTTAAAAAGGATATCTGTATAAATTTTGCTTTACCCTTTCTTAGTATCATGAGTGAATTATGTGAATTCTTTTCACTTAATACTCTAAATTGAATTGAATCATCATCGTTATACTTTAAACCAAAGAATCTTAATAATAAAGACTCATACTTGTCAGTTAATTCTATTGTGTGATCTTTTTTTATTATGGCATCTACTATTGTTATTCTATGCCATTTTAACCAAGCATAAGACCTAAAAGTATATTTATAATAATCGCATTCTTTTGTGTTAAGAGAATTTGTAGTATTAAAATCAAATATAAAGTGCTTCATTATAAACTATTTAATTAGTTTTTTTGAAATGTTATTTCTTTTGTAAAATTTGTTTACATGTATTCTATATCAATACTTTACATTTGTGGAGTACTTAAAGTGGACAATAATTACTTTACCTAAATTAACAAGAATATGAACTAGGTGAAAACCTATTTTTTAGTTTGTATTCTTCTTATATTCAGAAGGGTTAATTCCAGTTTTTAGCTTGAAAAATCTAGAAAATGATTGAGTTTCCTCATACCCTAACGTTAAAGCTATACTTTTAATATTTTTATTTTCCCTTAAGAGGTTTTTGGCAATTTCAATTTTATTATTTGATATAGTTTCTTTTAGATTTTTTTGCGTGAGTTTTTTATAATAATATGTTAGTGACCTATATGAAACATCTAACTTTTGAGATACTTCTTGTATAGACATATTAGGCTTACTTTGGATTATTTCATGAGTTTTATTTACAAATAAATCAAAAAGGTCTTTATTGTCACTCTTATTATTATTAAGAGCATCTAACTCAATAACAAGATATAAAAATTTTATTATGACATTAATACTTCTCTCATGTTTTATGGATACAATTAACTTTTCAATTAAATTTTGACTGTAAGTACTTAGATTTATTTGTAAATAATTATTTTTTTCTAATAATCTTTGTCGACTATATTTAGGAGATTCTGATTTAATATTAAATAATTGAAATAACTTATAATTACCTCTTTTTAAGATGATATTAAAATCTATTTTATTGACTTCACTTAATGATATCAAATTTAGATCATAATCTAGAAGTCCGTAAATATGATTTTCACTTAACCGGTGAGAATCAGTTTGGATAAAATTAAAATCATTAATAACTATAATATCAATAAAAACAAATCGATCCTTTTCTAGCCATGGATAGATAATGAAATTCATTATGTAATCATCATCCACTTTTTTGAATTTATTCTCATTATTAACTGTATTTATATATTTGATTATATCTAGTATATCTTTCTTCATAATAACATGAAGATATATATTAACAGTATTACAAATACTCCGATCTCCTTCGGTTTGTAAAAACTGTTATTCTATTTTGAAAAAAAGTGAGCATTTTCAATGCTTTTATAGAGATATAACATTTTAATAGAAAAATATAACTCTTAAAATAATTAGTAGTAATGTTTGTAATTTTAGTAAAAATGTTAATCGTTTATCTAAATACTATTTTTAGATTGACTACTAATATATAGCACAATGATAACCCAATGTCTAATGGATATCTAAATAAATAGTATTGTTATTGAATAATCTCATTTATTCTAAGATAGGAATTTCATTATTTAAATTAACTCGAAATGTGATGAATACGCTATAACCTAATTTATAAAAAATGAGTAACAGTAAAGAAAGTATATAAGCATAAGAAGCCAAAAAATATATATTAAATTATGAAAAGTAAAAAAACTATAACTCTTGTAGCTATAATGTTGTTATCTAATTTTCTATTTGAGAGCATTAGTAATTAAAATTACTTTATTTGCTTTCACATGTTAATAATTAAGTAGGTTTGAAAGGTACAATCTCAGGAAGATGTGTGAGTTAAAGCTTATATTCCTGAAGGATTTATGGGTAATATTGTAGAAGAAAAGATATCTGTAGGTATAACATAACCATAAGCAGAGGAATAAATTATATGTATGAGAATGCATAAAAACTATAAAAAATACTATTGCAGAGTTACTCTAACTAATTCTTTACAAATCATAACCTATTAAATATGAAATTACTTTTTCTATTTCTTTAATTATTACCCATAACTTTATTTGCTCAGAAAAAAGATTTAACGGCAGAAAGAAAGGAGGAAATATTAAATTCTAGAAAAAACCGAAATATCTTACCTAATGAAATAGGAGTAGCGGTAGGTCCTGCATATTTATTTGATGATGAAGTTCTTAAAGCAGGATTCCATATTCATTATTCAAGACATATAAATAAAATTAGTATAGGTCTTGCTATGGCAAAAGTCATAGATAACACCCATCTATCATTTTTTGTTCCATTAAGTTACCGTTTTTATAAAGGCCTTGGAATAAGTTATGCACCTGGTGTATTGAGAGTTGAAGAAAATGAAATTGTACAATATAAATTTGTAAATCATTTAGAACTTAATTAAACTGTTCCAATATCAATAAATTGGGATATAGGTCCTTCCATAGGCTATAGTAATGCAAAAGGTAATAGTCATTTAATGATTGGTGTTCATTGTGGTTATAGTTTTGGTAGCTATTGAATTAAAGGATAATTAGATTACTTAATCAGGTTAACCTGAGAAGAGGTAAATAAGATTATTGGATTATGAAAATCAATTTTACTAATGATATGATTTTTATTTAAAAACACAGATTTCTGAATAAGTTTTATTTACTATAGTCTTAATTTAATACTAAATATAGTTATTAAAATAATGGATAGAGATGATAGTAAAAAAAGACTTCTTTATACATATATTACCACCTTAAATAATTGAATATTAATTTATTATGGATGTTTTAAATATTGTTGCTTTATGTATATTATTCTTTCTCTTTATATTTTTGACATATGCTGTTATTTATATTCATGATATTCCATATGAAATAGCAAAAAAAAGAAATCACCCACATAAAGATGCTTTGCAGGCGGCAGGTTGGGTGAGTTTATTTTTGATGCATTCTATTTGGCCATTTTTATGGATTTGGGCATATTATTACCCAATTAATAATCAAAATATTTCAGATGATATTTCTCAGCTAAAGAAAGAATTAGAATTAATTAAAAATCAACTCCCAAAATAGAAATATGGAAACTCTCATCATGCTGACATATATAGGTATAGCCTTTTTGGCTTTTAAAGTCTTTCACATACCTGTAACAAAATGGAGTTTGACAACAACAGGTATAATCGGTTTCTTTATTATTTTCTTTATTATAGTACTAATGGATTATAACCATCCATTTACTTCAAATGCTCGTATTTACTTTGTGACAACACCAATAATTCCTAATGTTTCAAGTGAAGTAAAGGAGCTACGCATTAAAGGGACAAACCAAGAAGTAAATAAAGGTGATACTTTATTTATTATGGATCACACTAAATTTTATGGTAGAATAAAAGTAATAAGATCAAAATTAGATTTAGCTGAAATTAGATTAAAAGAATACAAAGAGCTATATAAAGTGAGAGCTGGATCTAAGTTTGATGTAGAAAGTACACAAGAAGAAATAAACCAGTATAAGGCACAATTAATTGAAGCTAATTACAATTATAAATCTTGTTTTGTTACAGCTCCATCTGATGGTAAAGTGATACAAAATAGACTTAGAGAAGGTATGAGAGCTGTTCAATTCCCTTTAAGACCTGTAATGACATTTATTAAAGATGAGAAAAAGTATTTAATAGGATCCTTTCCTCAGAATCCATTACAGAGAATTGAAATAGGAAACGATTCAGAAATAATTTTTGATGCTATACCTGGTAGAGTTTTTCACGGAAAAGTTGTGGAAGAAGGATCTGTTATTTTTCAGGGTGAATTACAAGCCTTTGGAACGTTACATAATTTTGACTTAGGGCTTGAACAAGGAGCTGTTCCAATTGTTATTGAAATAACTGACGACTTAAGCCAATATACATTACCAGGAGGTAGTAAAGCACAATTAGCAATTTATACAGAATACGTTGAACCAATGAAATTAGTTCGGAAAGTTTTATTAAGAATGAAAGGTTGGTTGAACTACCTAATGTTATAATAAAAAGTAATAAACAAGCTTCATTATATTTTTACTTAAACCTTATTCAGTCATGAAAAAAGTAATTCTTTTAGTTAGTTTATTTTTCACAACATTATCATTAACCTATGCTCAAAAAGCAATATTGAAAGTAGAAAAAGTTGGAGAGTCAGTTGTTCCAGGTGCTGTAATGTCTTCTATAGAAGATCAATTTGATGATGCATATATAGAAAGTATTTCTATTATACCTACTGAGCTTATTTCTGATGATTATGAGATATCATACAAAAAACCTATTACTAGCTTTGCTTCTAAAAATTATGAAGTTGAACTAGTGAGTAATAACTTTCATGGGAAAATTTATATAAATGATAAAGGAGAAGTTATCCTGACCAAAGAGCAAATAACTGATGGAAAACTACCTAAAAAAGTCAATCAATATATAAAAGACAATTATCCTGGTTGGGTTATTATAAAAACATACCAAACAATAAAGTCTAATCAAGATAAAGGGAAGAGTGTTTATTGTATAAATATCACAAAAGGAAAGAAGCAAAAAGCAGTCTATTTTTCTGAAAGTGAAAATTATTTAAAGGATTCAACTAATTAAAGTATGAGCAAAGAGCAATATTATAAGTGGTACTTTTATATCTCTGGGCTTATAACTACGTTAGGTGCTTTACCTTCAATGTTATCTCCTATTAAAGGAACCTTATTAACTATGGGTTTTGATATTTCAAACTATCAATTTATTTATCCTTTGGTAGGTCATTGGGGTACTATGGTTGTAGGGATAGGAATTTTAATATTTTTGTGTGCTAATAACATTATATTACGGAAATATATTATTTGGTACTCTATAATTGAAAAAACTTATTTAGTATTAAGTAGTTCATTCTTGTATTATATCTCTCCTGAAATTGGACAATATTATTTTTTAGCAATAATATTAGACTCTCTTCAGGTATTGGGAGGACTTATATTCGTTTTTACTAAAAATGAAAGATAATTATATTTTTTCCTTTGAAGAGATAAAGGAAATATCAAAATTATATACAGAGATATCTCGTTTAGGTAATAATATTATTACTAATTCATATCACAATAATGATATTAATATAACTAGAGAAGATTGGGATATTCTCTACTTATTGTATAAAAATAATGGTTTAACTCAAAAAGAAATTAGTGTAAAACTTAATAAAAATAGGGCGTCAATTACAAGTAGTATTAATCATTTAGAAAAGAAAGGATTAGTAACTCGTGCTTTAAATGTTCATGATAAACGTTCTAATAATATTTATTTAACCAAATTGGCCAGAGAAATTAAAGGTAATTTGTTTGATATAACTGATAAAGTTATTCGAGATATTTTTAAGGGATTAACACGAGAAGAATATGAAAATTTGATGCTTATTTTAAATAAACTCTTAAATAATATTCAAAATATTAAGTAACCCAAATTAATTAAAAATGAAAAAAATATTTCAAATACTAGTTACAACTATTATAATGTTATCTATGTTTATTTCATGTGATGACAGAGGACCTGATACTGCAGGTGAAGCTGATATAGTTGCTACAGAATATAATGAAGAAGCAAAAGACAATGGTGATTTTTCATCTGCTTCAACAGTTTTAATCCCACCTTATGTAACAGATGTATCAGATTCAGGTTTTTCAAGAGATACTCCTTCTTCTGGGAGTATAGATCAAGAAATATTAGATCAATTATCAAGACACTTTATTGATAGAGGATATACTGTTACTTCTGATACAACTGAAATAACTGATTTAGTAGTAACCTCTTACAAATTTTCAAATTGGAATATATCTTATGCAACCTATTGGCCTGATTGGTGGTGGGGTTATTGGGGGTATTCTGATTGGTGGTATGATCCTTACAATTGGGGAGGAGGTTACTATCCAGGTTATTGGGGCTATCCTTATACTGTTTCTTATGCCTATGAAACAGGGTCAATTTTAATTGAAATAGTAGATAATAGAAACGTAATTACAGATTCAGATAATGAAAATATAAAAAGAAAACCAATTATTTGGGCAGGTGTAACTAATGGTATTTTAACGAATACTTATGATGAATTAAATCGTATTGATAATGCGATAGACCAAATGTTTAAACAATCTCCATATATCATTAAAAAGTAATTACGATGAAAAATATATTAACCTTAAACCTATTGTTGTTATTATTGCCAATAAGTGTCTTGGCACAAGAAAATGGATTTATCGCACTATCATATTCTATGGGCTTTACATCGGGTGAAACTAAAGATTTTATCGATGAAGGTAGTTTTAGAGGATTTGAATTTTCGTATAGAAGAATGTTGACTTCTAAACCAATAAGTTTTGGTATTAATTCAGGATATAATAATTTTTACCAAAATAAAGGATATAACTCTTTTGAGTCTAATAATGTTATATTATCTGGAAATACATATAATTATATTCATATAGTGCCTATACTTGCTACTTCCTACTATTATTTTGGGCAAGAAGGAGGAATTCGACCTTATGCAGGATTAGGAATAGGAACATATTATTTTTATAAAGAAAATTTAGTTGGATCGATTTCAGCTACTACTCGAGATTGGTATTTTGGCTTAGCACCTGAAATAGGAGCATTAGTACCACTTGGTGAAAGTGGTCTTAATTTTATTGCTAATGCAAAATACAATTATGCAGTAGATGAAGAATTTTGGGGAATAAATGTGGGATTAGCTTTTGGTATGTAATTATGAACTTTAAGTTTATTCATAGTTATTTATTCTTCGTTGTTGTATTAATATTTACGTTAGTAGGTAACGAATTAAATGCTCAAGTAAGACGAACAACTGTAGTACATTCATGTAATCATTGTGGGTATCATGGGAATACTTATGTGCATCATGGGCCTACATATATTCATCATGGACCAACTGTAGTACATGGAGGTCCCGTTGTTGTTCATGTAGGTCCACCTATAGTTGTTCATCCTGCTTATGTTGGAGCCCCAATGTGGGGACCTTATTGGCACCCTGTTGGATATACTGTAGCTACTATTGCAGCAACAGCTGTTATTGTACATGCAATAGATGAAAATAATAATAGTAAAGACTTTTATTGTGATAATGGTGTTTATTATGAAAAAACAGATAATGGTAAATATCAAGTGGTTGCAGCTCCCATTGGATCTACAATAAAAAAGTTACCTAAAGGATATATTACAATAGTAATGGGTGGAAACACTTATTATTATTATGCAGGTAATTATTATAAGTCTATCAATAATAACTATACTGTGATTACAGCACCAATGAACGCTGTAGTTACAGTATTACCAGAAGGTACAAAGACAGTAATTGTTGATGGGAAAACGTATTATACTTGTAATGGTGCTTGGTATAAAGCAGAAACATCAGATTCTGGGAAGATTGAATATATAGTTGTATCACCTAAAAACTAAAAATATGGCAAAAATAGAATCTCTTCATTATGAGCATGAAGTATGGGAAAAAGAGTTGAATTTTTATAAAGAGCAAATAGCTTTATATAATGATAGAATACAAGAATTGGCTTCAAAGAATACTGGTCATGAGATGAGAGTACATTTATCTCAAATTGAGAATAAATTTAAAGTTCAGTCGGAACAGATTGATATTCTCTATCATGATATTAAAAAACATGAATCTCATTTAGCAGATCTTGTAAAAGTAAATGAAATAAAAGCTTTACATACTCAATTTGATGATCATTCAGAAATGCATAATCGATTTAATTCTTTTTTGAAAAACTATGGAGAAGTTAAAAAAGAGTTTTTAAGATTTTGTCAAGAGTGGCTTTAATTATTAACCATAACTCAAAACTATTATGTCTAAAATAGGATTAATAAAAATTGATCACCACGGAGCTATATTCTATTCTTTAGGAGGTGAAAGTGAAAAAGTTGTTGATATCATACATCCTTATGACCCTAATAAACATAGATGGCACCTTCATAAAAAATTTAAATCTAATTGGAAGGGTCAAAGAGCAAGTGAAGATCATCATTTCTTTAAGGAACTTATTAATGATATGCGATCATTTGATGGTTTAGTAATAGCATCTCATGGTAAAGGAAAAAGTAATGAAGGTATATTATTTGAAAAGTTCCTTGAAAAACATCATAAAGATTTACACAAAATTGTGATTAGTCAACTTGATATTGATGATCATCATATGACTGAAAATGAGTTATTAGCGCAAGTTGATCATGATAGTATTTTAGAGCATATCAAAAAGTAATTTAAAGGTAAATACTGCTTTTGTAATTTGTAAGATATTGTTATTTAGTTGATTACTGTAGAGATGTTATAGGTAGCTAATCTTTGAAAGATAGAATTTTGGTTTGTAACTCTTGTAGAAGATGATGGAACATCAATAAAATAAAATGAAAGTGGATTTGTTTTATAAATGATATGTAGTATTACCAATTGAAGTAAATTAATTATATGTGCTTAGATCTGAATAAAAATATTCTATTAATCGTCATTGTATTTCTATTCTCGTGTAGCGGAGAGAATGAAAGTCAACCTATTACTCTTAGTCCTGAAGATTATCCAGTGGAAGTCATTGAATACACAGATACATATTTTACAAATGACTCCATTGTTAGTGTTGAATATGATAATTATGACACTATAGTTTTACTATCTAATGATGTGAAGCTGACATTTAATGACTTTTTTCAAATCATCTCTATCATATCGGAAAATGGTCAACCTTTACCAGATGATGTAATTCCTGAAGAAATTTTGATTTATGTAAAAGCTAATTATCCGTCAGAATATATAACAGCTTGGCAATTAAAAGAAAAAGAAAAGGTTCAGATTGTTACATTATCTAATTATCAAATGTTGAGTTTTGATTTACTGGGTAATATTATTAGTTGATAGAAAAGGTAATATTCACTTTTAGTACATCATACAGATGATAAGAGAGAATTTAAGTACGATAAGCATACAGAAAAAGTATTGTCTTATGCAAAAGCTAAAAATTACACTATTGTAAATATGGCAAATGATTGGAAGACAGTATTTGATTAAAAAAAAGAAACATAAAACATTCATTATAAGTCGATTAACTATGCTTTTGTTTCTCATAACAACATCAATATCTTTAGCTCAAGATAAAGGAGATGAAGCATCAAATGCAAATAACCCTTTAGCAAATTTAAAAGCATTTAATATTCAATTTAATTATGCTACTAATTTAACAGGAACAGAAGGAAGTAATATGATTACTTCATTCAGATATGCCCAACCTATTGGGAGAATTTTATTTAGAGTTACCTTACCTACAATGACTTTAAATAGGCCAGCAAATCAATCATCAATTTCTGGTTTAGGTGATTTTAATTTATTTGCTACTTATTTGGCTACTTCACAAACATCTCCTATTCAATTTGGTATAGGCCCAATGGTATTTGCACCTACTTCAACAGGAGTAGCAACCACAACAAGCCAAGGAAATATTCTAAATAATTATGATGTTAGTCTTGGTGCTAATAATTGGCAAGTAGGTGGTGCTATTGTTATTTTTGTTGCTAAATCAAAACAATTTCAATGGGGAGGTTTAATTACTTGGAACGTGGGAGTAGGAAATGATTCAAAACTAGAAGATTCACAAGGGAATGCTTTAAAGGCAGATGAAAATTTAGCAGCAATTCAACCTTTCTATTTCTTTCAATTAGGTAAAGGAAATTACCTTAGGGGAGCTCCAATCTGGACAATGGATTTCACGAATAATAATTATAATTTTCCAATAGGTATTGGTTATGGTAAAATTTTAAAATTAGGAAGCACTGTATTTAACCTATTCTTAGAACCTCAATATTCAGTTTATTCTCAGGGAGTTGGCCAAAGTAGTTTTCAGATTTTTAGTTCTATAAATATGCAGTTTTATGGAGGAAAGAAATAATATTTAAGCTTAATATAATTCTTTGTAAAAGACACTTAAGTGCAGATAAAGGTCTCTCTGATGTTCCATTTTTTAAGTGCTTTTAAAGCTTAGACTTCTATATTATACTTAGTGAAAGATGAAAATAAAATAATAAATAAATGTTTTATTCAAAGATTATATGTAATACGTTATTTTGTGATGTTGAGATAAATAAAATATTTATCATTAATTGTTCAGAAAGTTTAAAATTAATTTTATGAAATTTTTAATCAAATTAATTGTTGTCTTATTGATATTAAGTTCTTGTTCAAAAGAGAGTAATGAAAAGGCTCAAACAGAAAAGGGACTTAAAAGTAAGCAACCTAATATATTATTACTTATTGGTGATGATATATCATTTGCAGATTTGGGTATGTATGGTTCCGAAATAAATACTCCAAATATGGATAAGTTAGCAAAGGCAGGTATTAGATTTACCAATTTCCATGCTTCTCCAGTATGCTCAGTAACTAGATCAATGTTGATTTCAGGTTGTAATAATATTGAAGCAGGATTAGCGACTTTTGATTATTCGATTTATCCACCAACCAAAGGTAAAAGAGGATATGAGGGCTATCTTACAAAAGATGTTGTGGCAATAAGTGAATTATTTAACGATGCGGGTTATGAGGTGTATAAATCAGGAAAGTGGCATTTAGGTGGAGAAGCTAGAGGAGGTGAAGGTCCATTAAAATGGGGTTTTACAAAAGAATTCGGAATATTATCAGGTGGATCAAACCATTGGAATAATTTGGCTATGACTCCTAATTTTGCCGACCCAGATTATATGCATAAACGAAGGGTAGAAGAATGGACTCTTAATGGTAAACCTTTCAATCGACCAAGTGGAGTATATTCAGGTGAAATATACACGAAACATATGTTGAACTTTATCAAAGACGGTGCAAAAAATAACAAACCTTGGTTTTCTTGGATGGCATTTACCACAGCACATTTTCCTGTACAAGGGCCACCAGAATTAGTTGAAAAATATTATGAAAAATATTTAAAACTAGGATTTAAAGGTTTAAAACATCAAAGATATGAAAGTTTAAAAAAACATGGTTTAATTTCTCATGAAGCTACTGAAGCTAAAGAGAATGATTTAACAATGGATTGGGATAATTTAAGTCAAGATCAGAAAAAATATCAAGCAAAAGTGATGGCCAATTATGCGGCTATGATTGAAGATCAAGATAGAAGAATTGGTCAGATAATGGACTATTTAAAGAAATCAAACCAATTAGATAACACGTTGATTATTTATCTTACAGATAATGGAGCAGAAGGGTTAGAACCAACAAATCCAAAAACAGGAAATGCACAATTCCAACAATGGATTGCAAATAATTTTAGTACTGAATTTGATTCTATTGGAACTGCAAATTCAATTAATACAATAGGAACTTCTTGGGCGAATGCAACTACAGGAGATCTTAGTTACTGGAAATGGTTTGTAGGTGAAGGTGGAATAAGAGTGCCAATGATGATTTTACCTCCTGGTGCATTAAATGAAAAATATGATAAAGCTGGAGAAGTATCTAATGCTGTTGTATCTGTTATGGATCTTCCAATGACAATACTAGATTATGCTAATATTAAACACCCAGGCACTAAATATAAAGGAAGGAAAGTATATAAACCTTCTGGAATTTCTATGAAACCTTTCTTAGAAGGAAAAAGCAATAATGTTAGGGGAGATAAAGATTGGTATGCTTTTGAGCTATTTGGAAACTGCTATTTAATGCAAGGTAATTATAAAGCCATTAAAGTCCGTCCTGGAATGTTTGGTGATGGCAAATGGCATTTATATGATGTTGTTAAAGATCCTTCAGAATCTAAGCCATTGGAAGGTGAACATCCTGAAATATTAAAAAATATGCAGTCGACTTATATAAAGTATGCGAAAAACCATAACATTATAGATGTTGATGAAAGTTGGAGTCCTTTTGCAGCTGCTAGTGCTAGTGACAATGGACGTTAATTATTAATGGTTAACATTGTTGCTAATGAATCATGGTTTTTTTAAACCATGATTCATTATTCTATTATTTTGGTACTTTTTCTAAAGTATTTATTTTGATAAATAGTAAAATATAGAGAATTATGTTTATAGCTAAAAAAATTATTTTAGGTACATTTTTAATATTTGTTAGTTTATCAAATAATGCTCAAGATAATAATCATGTAAAAAAAGACTCAACGCAAAAAAAGAATCTAAGTATTGTACCTTTTCCGAGTTTAGCACACAATAAGGTGTTAGGTTGGGGAGGAGGAATAAATATTTCTCTTAATTATAAATTGAACCCTAAAAAAGATAAAGTATCTCCACCAAGTATGACACTAATAACTCCTATGTACTTTGAAAATAATTCTTGGTATATAGGTTTATTTCAGCGGTTATATTTTAAGGAAGATAAATGGAGGTTACAACTAATGGGAGGGTATCAAGATGTCAATTATCAATTTAATACTGAGTCCTATTTACCAAATATAGGTGGTCGATTTATTTCTTATGAATCGAAAGGTTTTGGATTAATAGTTGATGGAACAAGACAATTAATCCCAAATCTTTTCGTAGGAATTCAATATAGAACATCTATGAATACTCTTGATTTTGAAGATAATCCAATTTTATCAGAAATCACGAAGTTATTTAGAACAGATCAACTTTGGGAATCAGGTTTAGGTGCTGTTGTTTACTATGATACCAGAAATAATGTTACAAATCCATCTAAGGGAATGTACGGTTATTGTAAATCACTTTCTTATTTTGATGCAATAGGTTCAGATGTTACATATAATGGTATTGAATTACAATATTCATATTATGTTAAACCTATAGATAAAATGATTTGGGCAACACAATTTTACGGGAATTATTTGTGGGGTTCTGTTCCTTTTAATGATGAAAATATTATGGGGTTTTCTGGTCCAATGTTTCAAGATTTGAGAGGATTATAATTCCCCCCAATGTTAGGACTGCTTCAGGGGTATTACTAATAATTTTTTTGAGAGATTCAACTCTTAACCTCATACAAAAACTATTTTATGACTTGTCAAGGCTGGTCTGTGTAGCGCTTGCGGCAGACCATTCATCTTGGCCTTTACAATTCATGGAATATGTTTTTCTTTTTGGTGATGAGTTTGTTTCTCGGTTTCCCATTTCAAAGATATCAACTGGTCTTTGATTATCAATAGAACTATGTCTCCTTTTTTCATTATAATAATGCATATATTCAATAACACCTAATGATAATTGATGACTATCCATGTAGGAATATTTGTATAGTTTCTCATATTTCAAGCTTCACCAAAATCGTTCTATAAATATATTATCAGTGGCTCTTCCCTTACCATCCATACTGATTGTAATTCCTTGATTAAGTAAGTATTCAGTGAACACATCACTTGTGAATTGTGCCCCTTGATCTGTGTTTACTATCTGAGGAGGACCATGTTTTTCAACACATTCTTGTAAGATATCTTTACACCACTCTGATTCCATTGTATTAGATACTGACCAACCTACAATATACCTGCTATAAACATCAATAACAGCAATTAAATACATAAAACCACTCTCCATCGGCAAGTAGGTGATATCTGTTGCCCAAACTTGATTTACCTTGTCAATATTCATATTACGAAGTAAATAAGGGTACTTTTTATGCTCTTTAATCCCTTTTGAAGTATGAGGACCTGGTACTAATGCTTGGATATCCATAAGTTTATAAAGGCGTTCTACACGTTTTGAATTGACTAACAGTCCCTGATCTTTACGTAGCCATGTAGTCATACTTGGAACGCCCATGTGAGGATGTTCTGTGTACTTATTGTCAATCATTTTCATCAACTTGAGATTCAACTCTGACTCCCCTTTAGATTGATAATAATAACTTGATTTATGGATACCTAACAATTTACATTGATGAGTTATACTAAGCTCTGAATGAGCCTTATCGATAATTAATTTTCGCTCGGAAAGTGATTTATTTACGATAAGGCTTTCTTTAAAAAATCTACTTCAACTTGAAGTTTACCAATCTTAGCATAAAGTTCCTCTTCTTTTCCTTCAGCAACTTTTTCTTTCTGTTTTTTATCTCCTGTTTTATCAAAAACACTAGATGCACCTTCAAGAAATTCTTTCTTCCAACTACTAATTTGTGCAGGATGAAGATCATATTTCTTAGCTATTTCTGTTACTGTGCTTAGCTCTTTAAGAGCTTCTAAAGATACTTTTGCTTTGAACTCAGCTGTAAATTTTCTTTTACTTTTCATAATACTGCAATTTAATTTATTTTTAACTTAAGTTGCAGTCTGAATTAAGGGGGGAACTATAGACTTCATGAGACGAATTGATACTTTTTATAATTAATTTTAGTATTTCTTAATTCACTACAAAATTATTAAAACAGCTATTTATTAAGCTAACTTAATGGTTGAGGGATAAATAAATTAAAAACAATTACTAAAATGACTGAAATAACAAATAAAAACGCAGAATTCGATCAAATATTAAATGCCTTAACCTTAGAGGAGATAAAAAATTATGTGATAGGTTATGCTGAAATAAATGAGTCATTTAAAAATGAATTTATTAGCTCTTTTACCAATAAAAATGATGATCAGTTAAAAATAGATTTCTATCGTCAGGAAATAAGAAATATATTTAGAAAGTATGCTAATAGAGGCTATATAGATTATCAATTTGCAGGAAGTTATGAACATGATATTTATGAGAAATTAACGCTTCCTGCAGAAAGATTATGTAAAAAAGGGATCTATTATGAAGCATTTTCAATGGTAGCAGCTAATATTTTAGAATTGCAAGAAGGGTTTGAATGTGTTCATTATGAAACTGAATTGTATGATATTTTTAAAGAAAATATAGATATTCTTCAAGAACTTCTTTCAAAAGAAATACCAATAGGTCTTCTTCAAGAAATTTATATATGGTTAGAAAAAGAAGCACGAAACCCTATTTATAAAGAGTATGTTTATGAGGAGGCAGATAGACTGGAAGAGCTTAGATTAAAAACTAAAAAAATAATAGAAACTATAAACTAACAATAATGGCAAGAGTAGTTTACGGAAAAACTTGGTGGGGACAACAATGGTTGAATGCTTTAACGGATATAGATTGGAGTAACCGTTTGCCAAGAGGAAAAGCCTATGCGAATAAAGGAGCAGTATTAAATTTGGAAATAGCGGACAAAGGTATCAGCTCAAAAGTAGAAGGGTCTTACAGTAATTTTTATACCCAAACACTTAAAGTAAAGAAGTTTACAACTTTAGAAAAAGAACAAATAATTGAGGCTCTTTTGGATAATGAGTTACTCGTAGCGGAGTTGTTGAATGGTACATTAAGTAAAGAGCTAATCAATATAACAAACCGCTTAGGTATTTCTATTTTTCCCTCTTCTTGGGAAGGTTTATCCATGTCTTGTTCTTGCCCAGACTTTGCTGTTCCTTGTAAACACCTGGCGGCTGTTATTTATACGTTAGCGTTAGAAGTGGATAAAAATCCATTTTTAATATTTGAATGGAAAGGGTTAGATATATTGCAAGAGTTAAAAAGTAAATCCAATCTTACGTTAGATAATAGTGTAAATATTGTAGATGTTGAAACTTATTTTGTTGATACAAACACTATAGAAGAAGGAAGTAAGTCAACATTAGAACAAATTGACTTCTCAACGATTCCAGATTTAACGGCTAATGTATTTACTTTTTTAGAAGAGAAGCCTCATTTTTCAGAAGGTGATTTTAAAAATATTCTTTATAAGAATTATCAAAAAGTAATAAGACTTACAAAAAAAGAATTTGAAATAGAGAGGGATGAAACCTTATTGAATCGATTAAAAAGAAAAGATGATTTCACTTTTGTATTTGATGAACATCTCGATTTATGGGAAATTTTAGGATTAGAGAATAATCAATTCTCCCCCTTTTTTATACAAAGAAAAAACTTAAAGTCAGATTTTATAAATACCATTATTCAAATTGAAGAAGCTGAAAAAGAACAATACCCATTGTTTGTACAACAACTTCGAAATATTTATTTATTGTGTGTAAAGTTGATAAATAATGGGGCCTTTTTCCCTAAATTATTACAAAGAGATGGTGTCTATTTTATTCAATGGCTTCCTGCTGTTTTTTCAAAACCAGTAAAAGAAATAATAGATCAAATTGAAGAAGGATTATTACAAAGTAATGTGTCAATAAAGACTTCAGAAGGAGTTAAATACTTATATAAAAAAGAAGCTGTAAATCTTTTATGTCATCTATTTATACAGTATTATTTGGCTAAAGATACCGTTCAATTAAATACAGAAGGCAACCTTCTCAATTTATTTTTCTACAATACAAAACAAAAGTTTAAGGGTGTAGGAGAAACAGAAATCCCAAGAAACATACATCAATGGCTTCAAAAATTCAATATCGTTCATAAAGAATTTGTTCCTGCTATTCAATTAAAAGAAGAGGAAGAACGCTATTTTGTGAATGTATTGGTTGAAAATTCAAAAGAATCAAGTGAACCTATTTTGTTAAGTGATTTTTGGAAAGATGAAAATTTGAAGTCACATAAATATGATTTACTTCAAGATTTGCTTTTAATATCCTCTTATTTTCCTGCTTTGAAAGAGCATATTCAATCCAAAGGGAAAATGCCTTTAATGTATGATAGTGAAGAAATCATAGAGGTATTATTTGATATTTTTCCAGTGATTGAACTGCTAGGTATTAATTTAATAATGCCGAAAGAATTGAAAAAAATTATAGCTCCAAGTAAATCATTGCGTGCTGATACATCAGCATCCGTAGATGAAGGAGTAGAAAGTTTTATGGATTTACAGAAGCTTTTACAGTTTAAATGGAGAATTGCACTTGGTGATGAACAACTTTCAAAAGAGGAGTTTATGCAAAAGTATGCTCACTTGTCAGGTCTTGTGAAAGTAAACAATCAATATGTCCTTTTTGATAAAAATGAGCTCAAGAAATTATTAAAGGAGATAGAAACACCTCCAACATTTAAAGCCAATGAAATAAGTCAAGCTTTATTTTCGGAAGAGATTCAAGGGAGTGCTTTGGAATTTACAGAGGAGTTGAGAAAGGGAATTCGAAAGCTGACAGATATTAAAGAAATACAAGAACCAGAGGGGTTACAAGCAACATTAAGACCTTATCAAAAAGCAGGTTTTGAGTGGATGTATAGAAATACCAAAGTAGGTTTTGGTAGTTTAATTGCCGATGATATGGGACTTGGAAAAACATTACAAGTCATTACATTATTATTGAAATTAAAAGCAGAAAATTACTTTACCCAAAAGAAGGCTCTCGTAGTTGTTCCTACGAGTTTATTGACCAATTGGCAAAAAGAAATTCAACGTTTTGCTCCCGATTTATCTGCTTTTGTGTATCATGGTAGTAACCGAAAAGTAGAAGAGGAATTCGATATACTTATCACTACTTATGGGATGGTTCGTAATTCAAAAGATGATCTTAAAAAGATGAAGTGGGCAGTGATGGTTATCGATGAAGCTCAGAATATCAAAAATACGGCAACTCAACAAACCAAATTAATAAAAGCAATAAAAGCGGACACTTACATTGGTATGAGTGGTACACCTGTTGAAAATCGTTTGTCTGAATATTGGTCGGTGATGGATTTTGCCAATAAAGGATATTTAGGCACACTTTCTAATTTCTCAAAAACGATTGCTAAGCCAATTCAAAAAGATAGAGATAAAGAGGTATTAGAAAGATTTAAGAAAATCACTCAACCTTTTATTTTGAGAAGATTAAAAACAGATAAATCCATTATTTCAGATTTACCTGATAAGATTGAAAAGAATCAGTTTATAAATCTTGCACCTGAACAAGTTGCCGTTTATGAAAAGTTTGTTCAATCTGCTTTAGAAGAAGTAGAGCAAAACGAAGGAATGGCTAGAAGAGGATTGGTATTAAAAATGATGCTTGGATTAAAGCTAGTCTGTGATCACCCAACATTATTATTGAAGAATAAATCAAATATTGACCCTTTACATTCATCAAAAGCACTAAGACTATTTGAACTAATAGATGAAATAATTGCTAAAGGGGAGAAAGTATTAGTATTTACCCAATACAAATCGATGGGTATGCTTTTGCAAAAGTGGTTAGAAAAACGGTTACTAAAAAAGCCTCAATTTTTGCATGGTGGTTCTTCAAGGAAAGAAAGGGATTTAATGGTAGAAAATTTTCAAAATAATCGTACAGATAATGTATTTTTATTGTCATTAAAAGCAGCAGGAACAGGTTTAAATTTAACAGCAGCAAACCATGTCGTTCATTTTGATTTGTGGTGGAACCCAGCGGTAGAAGCGCAAGCAACAGATAGAGCCTATCGTATTGGTCAAAATAAAAATGTGATGGTGCACCGAATGATTTGTAAAGGCACAATCGAAGAAAAAATAGATCAAATGATTCAACGTAAAAAAGAATTATCAGAGCTCACTGTTGCAGAAGGGGAGTCTTGGATTGGAGATTTGAGTGATGATGAATTAAAAGAAATGGTACAACTTTCAGATATAGAATAATTAAGATGGATAAACTAAAAATTAAACAAAGACAAGCAGAAATTGAAGGGATAATTTCAGACTTTTGTGAAAAACATCTTAATAGTGAATATCGAGATTTAAGTATAAAACTATTACAGAAGTTGGGAAGAAAAAGAGATGTGCCTTTTTCTAAAGGAAAACTAGATATATGGGCAGCATCTATTATCCATACAATAGGATCTATTAATTTTCTGAGCGATAATTCTTTTGAACCTTATATGACTTTAAGTGATTTATGTGATAAGATGGCTTTAAAATCAACTACCGTTGGAAATAAAGCGGGTGAAATAAGAAAACTACTAAAACTAACGAGGTTTGATGAGGAATTTAGTACGCAAAGATTGGTAGAAAATAACCCTTTTCGTAAAATGGAGGAACTTCAGATGTTATTTGCTCCCGTATTGGTGGATGGTGAATATGTAGATATCAGGTCTCTTCCAGATGAAATTAAGGAGGAAGTGATTGAAGCAAGAAAGGAAGGCCATGAAATGGAATATAGAACTAAATAAATTATTGTAAAATCTCCTTCAACATCGTCTTTCTTGCTCTATTATCAATATTATGAACGGCTATGCCAAAAGCTTTTCGAGTACCTACAAAAATAGCCATTTTCTTGGCTCTTGTTAAAGCGGTATAGATAAGGTTTTGGTATAACATATTAAAATGCTGCATGACAACGGGAATAATCACCACATCAAATTCAGACCCTTGTGATTTATGAATGGTAATCGCATAGGCTAAATCAAGGTCAATAATATCTTGCTTTTCATAATAAACGGTTTTAGCATTTTCTCCTTTTCCATAATCTACTGTAAGTTGAACATTAGCTGTATCAATGGAAGAAATTTTACCAATGTCACCATTAAAAACTTCAAGGTCATAATTGTTTCTTTTTTGAATAACTCTATCGCCTATTCTGAAAATACGATCACCGATAGTTAGACTCGCTTTTCCTTGTGCTTCAGGATTACAAGATGCTTGTACCAACTGATTCAGGTTTCTAGCACCCATACTTCCTACAGTCATAGGCGTAAGAATTTGTGTTTCAAGGTGAACTCCGACTTTTTCTTTTATTGTTTTTCCATAAAGGCGAACCACCATTTCTGAAGCAACAAAACCATAATGTAAGCTGGACCAAGGGTGAATGTCATCCATAATAGTTTTCAAAGCAGAAGCATGATCTTCTGATTTTATTAAGGTTGGTAGATCTGCATGTAGATAATGATTAGGAATATTAAAGATAAAAGATCGAGCCCCTGTTTTCTTTATTTCTTCAATTTCAAATTCTGAAGTTGTATGAATGTAAATATCATCTTCTTGTGTGATGGATTTATAGGTATCCTCTTCACCTTCAACTCCTCTTTCTTTCATGAAAGCGACTCCTTCATTTTGGATGACATACTTCATGGATTGTGTCATTTTCTTAATGAACTGTTGCTGTTCTTTTGTCGCTTCTTCAGAGTCAATAAATAAGCAATCCGTATTTTCATTCCATATTTTAGGGGAGTTAATAGGAGATTCAATACGAGGGATTTGTCTTTTAATAATTTGATGGGCAAACTTAATAATCTGACTTTCTTGTGCCTGACGGAATACTTTTTTAAGATGAAAACAAGAAACTACCTCACTTTCAATTAAGTCTTTTAAAACATTACCTGCCCCAACAGAAGGCAACTGATTTGGATCACCGATAAACAAAACTTGAGCAGAAGTAGGAATCGCTTTTAATAAAGAAGAGGCGATAGAAATATCCAACATAGAACATTCATCTATGATAATAAAATCTACTTCTAAAGGATCTTCTTCATTTTTTTTAAACTGACCGGTATTGGGTTGCCATACTAATAAACGATGAATGGTTTGTGCTTCTCTACCAATAACTTCCCCCATTCGTTGCGCAGCACGACCAGTAGGAGCCGCAAGTAAAACTCTTTTCTTCATGGCTAGAAGCAGCTTTACTAATGCTTTTGTAGTGGTTGTTTTCCCACATCCAGGACCACCCGTTAAAATAGAGAAAGGTTGTTGAACCGCACCAAAAACAGCATCGAACTGCTCATCACTAAGAGGGAATTCTTGTTTGGAATTGAATAAATTGAGCCATTTTTTCACTCTTTCTGCATCAACATTTATTTTCTGAGATAAAAAAGATTTGACAATTTTAGCGGTATTCAATTCATCATAATAAAGTGATTTAGAATAATAACATTTGATTTCTAACTCACCCATATTTTTCATTCTTGTTCTGAGGTCATTCTCCTTCTCCATTGCTTCAATTTCAGCAACCACAAGATCAGCATAATCTTCTTTTAATAAAGCTTTTACATTTTGCTGAATAATTTCCATTTCAAGATAACAATGCCCCTGTTCTCTACTCGCCGAAAGCACATGACTAATCGCAGCTCTTAATCTTTTAGGGCTGTTTTTCTCAACGCCCATACTCAGCGCAATTTTATCTGCAGAGAAAAAACCAATACCATAAATATCTTTAGAAAGTCGATAAGGGTTTTCTTTAAGAATTTTGATAGCATCATTGCCATAGGTTTTATAAATCTTGACAGAATATAAAGTACTCACACCAAATTCTTGAAGAAAAAGCATCACATTTCTAATTTCTCTGTGTTCCGTCCAAGAAGCTTTTATCCGATCTAATTTTGTAGTGGCAATACCTGTAACTTCCGTAAGTCTTTCAATATTCTCTTCAAAAACTTCCAAGGTATCTTTTCCGAAGTGATTGACAATTCGTTTTGCAATTTTAGGACCTACGCCATAAATCAACCCAGAACCAATATATTTTTCCAAGGCAGAAGAACTTGCAGGTTTTTTCTCAATGGTATTATGAGCTTTAAATTGTTCTCCAAACTTAGGATGTGTAGTCCATTCACCCTCAAACTCTAAAGTAGCTCCTGCAAAAACATTAGCTTGGTGTACAGTAACAGTTACTTGTTCATGAGGTCTATCCGCAGGATTTACTCTAATGACTGTCCATCCATTTTCTTTATTGTGATAGGTAACTCTATGTACTATGCCTTTGAATTTTTCCACTGCTTGTCTGGAATTTATAATTTAATGGTAGTATAGTGATTTTTTAAAATTAATATACAAAACCAATAAAGTATATATTATGATAAGAATTAACTATGGACTTCGTTTTAATATAAATGTTAAAATCAATATTTTTCAAATCTCAAAAATCCTCAGAATTATTGTTTGTTAAAGTTATATACTATCTGTCAGTTCAATTTTCAAAAACACCTTAAATACTATAAAAAACGTAGGTTTAAGAGGTATTGGCAAGTAGGTATAAAAATATAGCTTTAATGATATGGAAAAGAGGGTTTGGCCCTCTTTTTTTGTGCTTTCTATTTTTTTGATAAGAAATATTAGTGTCAATGACTAATTAATGGACTTATTGATACTCTTTGATAATTTTCAACTAATATTAATTGCACTTTTAATTGTGCATTTATTGGTTTTTTTGTGTTTTTAATAGTGCGTTTTAGTTTTGAGTGAATTTTCGATTGAAAAATGAGAACATTATATCAAAAGTTTGAGACTTTAATCAGACATGTAAATATTGATTTCAAGCGTTATATATATGAAGAAATATCTTGGTATAGTAGAATGATTGGAATAGTTGGCCCTAGAGGAGTGGGAAAAACAACCATGATATTACAATTTATTAAAGAGAACTTAGATACTAAAAAAGCATTGTATGTCTCGGCAGACGATATGTATTTTGGGCAAAATTCGCTTTATGATTTAGCTGATACGTTTTATAAAAATGCAGGAGAATATTTATTTATCGATGAAATTCATAAATATTCGGATTGGTCCAGAGAATTGAAAAACATTTATGATTCATTTCCAGATTTAAAAGTAGCTTTTACTGGCTCTTCTGTTCTTGATATAATAAAAGGATCTTCAGATCTAAGTAGAGGGCATTGATGTATCATATGAAAGGTCTATCATTTAGAGAGTATTTGAATATGTTTCACAATTATGATGTTAAACCTTTTTCATTTGAACAGATTATTCAAGGAGATATAAATATTGCGAATCTAAAGCACCCTTTACCTCTGTTTCAAGATTATATTAGAAAAGGGTATTATCCTTTTGGTATTGAAGATGAGATTTTTGTAAGGTTAAGCCAAATAATTGCCCAAACATTGGAAGTAGATATCCCGCAGTATGCTAATATGAATATTTCGACTAGTCGGAAATTAAAGCGATTGTTATCTATTATTGTTGAGAGCGTTCCATTTAAACCTAACTTCACAAAAATTGCAGAGATACTAAAAGTAAGCCGTAATTCATTGGATGATTATTTTACCTATATGGAGAAAGCAGGTTTGATTGGGCAATTACGAAATGAAACGAATGGAATAAGAGGTTTAGGAAAAGTAGATAAAGTATATCTCGATAATACCAATTTGGTGCTTAGTTTAGCAGAAGAGAAATCTAACATAGGGAATATAAGGGAAACATTTTTTCTCAATCAAATGCAGGTGAGAAATGAAGTGACATCTTCTAAGAAAGCGGATTTTGTGGTAGAAGATTATACTTTTTTAAAATAGGAGGAAAGAATAAACAGCAAAATCAAATTGAGCAAGATGGGAAGTCATTTGTTGTGAAAGATGATATTGAGTTTGGATACTTGAACGTCTTACCTTTGTGGACTTTTGGATTGAATTATTAAAGAAAGATGTTAAAATCAAAGTTTTTTCAATTATCCTAATCATCAAAATTCGAAGTAAACTATTTTGTCCTCTTTTATTGTGTTTAATTATATGTATTTAGATATAAAGTAGTTAAATAAATCATTTTTATATGTAAAAAGATATAATGAGTGCTTTATCTGAATTTGTGAAACATAGAAGAAAACAGACTGGTTTAACTCAAGAGGAGTTTATGGAAAGGTCTGGTGGCACTTTTACGGTAATAAGAAAAATAGAGCAAGGGAAGACTAATCTCAATCTTGATAAAGTAAATCTTGTATTAAGAATGTTCGGCTATGAACTAGCACCTGATAATAGTCGTGAGTTAAAAGCAGAGGAAGGAAATTTGAATTAGACTATGCTGACTCTGATGAGAAATTTAGAAAAGAAATAGAAATGTATTTGAAATAATAAAGATTTAATATTTCAATTTTTTGTAATCTGAAAAGTTGTGAAAATAGAACCACGTAGATTGATCTAATTTTGTATTTGATGAAAGAAAGAAGAATGTAATGGATTAAATAAAGCCATTTTTTTTCTATGAAACTAAATTGCATATTTTCATTTGTAAATAACTCGATGTCGATATAAAATACACAATGGAAAACTTAAAAGGTAAAAAAGCAATCATTACAGGAGGAGCCCGAGGTTTAGGGAAAGCTACAGCATTGGCCTTTGCAAAAGAAGGAATTCATGTTGCTATTACTGGTCGAAATGAGGAAGTAATGAAAGCTACTGTAGAAGAAATCAAAGCTTTAAATGTCGAAGCAATGTATACTGTATTTGATGTCAGTGATTACAACAGTACACAGATAGGTTTGAAGAAAATTACAGATACATGGGGTGAAGTTGATATTCTAGTTAATAATGCGGGAATCGCTTCTTTTGGTACTGTAAATGAAATGGATGTTGAAACATGGACACAGATAATCAATACTAATTTATTAGGAATGTATTATGTGACAAAAGAAATATTGCCTTTCATGATTAAGAAAAACCAAGGTGATATTTTTAATGTTTCTTCTACGGCAGGGTTAAATGGAAATCCAACTACATCAGCATATTCGGCTTCGAAATTTGGAGTTATTGGTTTCTCAGAATCTCTTATGAAAGAAGTTCGCAAAAATAATATTCGAGTATGTACCTTAACTCCAAGCACGATTGTGTCTGATATGTCAAGGGAATTGGGGATTGTCAATGAAAATGCTTTAGAACGTACTTTACAACCGGAAGATTTTGCAGAATTATTAGTGAGTAGTTTGAAACTTCCTCGAAGAGCAATGTTGAAAGATGCTTCCCTTTGGACAACAAATCCTTAAGGTTTTATGAATTAAATTATAGTATAATATTGGAGAAAGGTTTTAGTAATGTATTCTTACTAAGACCTTTTTCTTTTATGAATAAATGCTATTAAATTGTATTGAAAAATTATACTATAATTAGATCCCAATAATTAACCTATTATGAAATCTCTCGATTTAAAAATCAAAAACAGTAAAGGCATAACGCTCTCTTCTAAATTGGAATTACCCGAAGATGTAGAGACAACAACTTATGCTATTTTTGCACATTGTTTTACTTGTAGTAAAAATTTAAATGCTGTATTCAATATTGCAAAAGCATTGAATTCAATGGGTATTGCTGTATTACGATTTGATTTTACAGGACTAGGTCAAAGTGGAGGTGAATTTGAAGATACAGATTTCACTTCCAATATTCAGGATTTGATTGATGTGGCGAACTATCTTGGTAAAGAATATTTAGCACCAAAGTTAATTATTGGTCACTCTTTAGGTGGGGCAGCAGCAATTTACGCAGGGAAGAAAATTGATTCTATTCAAGCAATTGCTACAATTGGAGCACCTTCAGCTCCACATCACGTTCAACATCTTTTTAAGAGTAGTATCGATGAAATTGTAGAAAGAGGAAAGGCATTAGTAGATTTAGGTGGAAGAGGTTTTACGATTTCAAAACAGTTTGTAGATGATATCAATGCTACTAATATGGAAGAGTTTATGGATAAATTGAGAAAGCCAATTATTATTTTACATTCTCCACAAGATACCACTGTAGAAATAAAAAATGCAGCTGAAATTTACAGTTATGCACATCACCCCAAAAGCTTTATTTCGTTAGATGGAGCTGATCACTTGTTGACGCAGAGTAAGTACTCCCATTATGCAGGCAAAATGATCGCTCAATGGGTATCAATTTATTTATAAAAGAGATTGAAAGGCAGGGATAATTATACCCAAAAGAAGTGAGGAAACAGTCAGAATTTCTAATGAAAATGCTGTTACTTCTTCTAATCTAGAACGATACATTCTTCTTTTTTGAGATTTCATATAACAATATACTAAAAAAGAACTATTGTTTTGTGAAATAAAAATTTCAACATCAAATTGTTAAATGTGATTGTATTATAAAATAAAAAAAAAGGTTACCTCAACACTGAGATAACCTTTCTGGTTTTAGTTTTTATATTCTTAAGCTAGTGTATTAATTCATCCACCACATTTTAGTATCCATTCTGTCTCCTCCAATCTCTGAAGAAGCCTGAGCTCTGTTATCTCCATTTAACTGTTGCTCAGAAGCTGGATAAGTATAGCGTTGGATAATGATATCTGTATTTGGTCCTGATGCAGGAGCAACTAATGGTGCACCACCTAAACGAACAGCTTCTCTCCATCCGTTCACAGGTACATTGTAGTTTGCAATCCATTTTTGAAGACCAATTATTTCTTTATACGTTTTACCAGAAGAGATCAATTGAGAATAATCAACATCTGCTCTAGAAATGTATGCTAAAATGTCTGATTCAGCTACACCCCATTCTTCTAATGATGCTCTCACTGCATTTGTATAATATTGAGCAGCAGACCCTGATACATTATAACCTCCTCTAGCAGCAGCTTCAGCCATCAAGAAATTAGACTCTTGTAATGAGAATAATTTACCAGGTAGAGTAGGATTTTCTAATAAACCTGGTGAGATATGTGAGTAACGAGTATATGTTGTTGCTGGTCCACCATAAGGAATACCTAAATATACACCTGCAATTAATGAATCAGCATTGCCAGTATGATCTTTCATGATATTACCAGTGTTGTCAAAAACAACAGTAGGATTATCATCCATATAAAATTCTCTACGAGGATCATCTAAATCATTCATAGCATCAACCAATGTACTAGCCATATTGAATTCTTTAGGACGATTGCTACCAGTAGGAGAGTAGTATTCAAATACAGGGTTGGCATTAGGAGCAGATCCTCTGTATGGGAATGACATCTCATCTTCTATAGAGTTGATATATCCACTTTCTACAGCCATATCAAAATACTTTACTGAATTTTGAGGATCAGTATCAGCCATACGCATAGCCATACGCATCATTAATGAAGCACCAAACTTATTCCATTGTTCAACATCACCATTATAAACAACATCAGTTGCAGCAAAGACAGTCCCTGAAAGATCTTTGTTTAATACCTCTTCAAGGTTTGATAATAATGAAAGATAAACTGTTTGAGCATCATCATATTTAGGATAAAGTTGAGCTTCAGCGCCTAATGCTTCTGTATAAGGAATATTAGAGAAGAAGTCACTCAATTGCATCCAAGCATAAGCGTCCAAAATCGTAAGGACAGCCATTTGCTTGTCATAATCTTCACCTAATGCTTCTTTTTGAGATTCTACAATAGACTTCGCTTCTTGTAAGTCATTTAATAAAATGTAGTAAAAATCCCAAATTGTACCAGGTACATCACGGTCATTTAATACATATTGCGATTCGTTTACATAAGTCACCTGCATCCAATATTGAGCAAAGAGACGCACATTTGACCAGTTTACACTAGAGTTTTGCTCAACATCTACTAATTTCATTTGTACTGTTGATACAATATAACTAGGGTCAACTTCCACTGGCTTTTTAGGGTCAGTATTAATTTCTTCGAAATCACTTGTACATGAAGCAACAGTTAATAACGATGCAGCTCCAAGTAATGCTGATTTAATATATTTTTTCATAATTGAATTAATTGCTTGATTTGTTAGAACAAGGAAGGAATAAGGATATCCCTTCCTAGAGTACTATAGTTCAGAAACGAGAATTACATCGTTAGATTCACATTGAAACCAAATGTTCTAGTAGTTGGAGTAGCACCTGATTCAAAACCTTGAATATTACCAGAACTTAATGTGATTTCTGGGTCGAAGTATGGCATGTTCTTGTATAGAATAGCTAAGTTTCTACCATACACTCCAACATTTACTCTTGTAAATGGAAGATTAGATAACAATGATTTTGGTAAGTTATAGCTAATAGATACATCTCTTAATTTTACATAAGTTGCATCGTAGATATATTGAGCATCAGGAGTAGCACCATAATAGAATGCTCCACCAAATCCGCTATTGTCAGCATAAATATCATTTGCTGAACCATCTTCTTTTACACCATTCCATAAGTGACCACCACCAGCAGATACTGGATCTCTTCTTGGTACACCATTAGCATTTAAACCAGCAGTTTCTTCATATAAACCAGTCGCTAAACCATACATATATGATTCTGACATGATATCACCACCAAATGAACCATCGATTAGAGCACTTACTGAGAATCCTTTATATGAAACTGAAGTAGTAATACCACCAGTCCAATCTGGCTGCATATGACCAATTACTTCATCTGTTTTTACAGAACCATTTTCATCAGCAGCAATTACATACATACCATTACTACCTACTACTTTTCCACCATTCTCATGGAATGTATAATTAGTACCTTTGATTACACCTAATGGTTGACCAACAGCAGCATTTAATGTTGCACTACCTGCAAAACGACCTAATAATAAGTTATTAACACCATCAGCAAGAGCAGTAACTTCAGAAGTATTCTTAGTGAAATTTACTCCAATATTCCACTCAAAACCATTCGCTAATCTCACTGGAGTAGCATTTAATGTTAATTCAATACCTTTATTGCTTACATCACCAGCATTTTTGAACTGTGAAGTATAACCAGTAGCGGCCGTTGTTTGGACAGCAAGAATTTGGTCCGTTGTTGTTCTATTGTATAATGTTAAATCAAAACCAAATCTTCTTTGTAAGAACATCATTTCTAAACCGAATTCTAATTCGTTTGTTCTTTCAGGCTTTAATTCAGGGTTAAATAAAACTGAACCTGTTGGTGAACCGCTTAAACTGTATTGAGGAACTTCACCAAAGTTTTTATAATGGTTGAAGTAGTTTCTTGTTCTGTAAGGAGAAGTATCGTTACCTACTTGTGCATACCCTAATCTTACTTTACCAAATGAGATAAAGTCACTTTGATTTAATGATTCTAACTCAGTAAAGATAAATGAAGATGAAATAGAAGGATAGAAGAATGAATTATGTGCAATCGGTAATGTTGAAGACCAGTCATTACGTCCAGCTAAATCTACAAATACCATATCTTTCCATCCCAATGAAGCACTTGCATAAATACTTTGCATTTGTCTTTCAGTAACACTTTCACTTACTACATACTCAGGAGATACAGAGTTAGATAATGCATATAATCTATCAACTACCAAACCTCCACGTGTTGAGTTGTATAAGTAGCTTGTATTCTCAGATCTGATATTTCCACCTAATAATGCATTTACTGAGAAGTTTTCTCCAAAACGCTTATTGTAGTTTGTACGTAAGTCAAAGTTTGTTTCAGTACCAGCACGACGAGTAATGCCATACATAGAAGTTTCAATACTACCTTTTGCTACTCTTTCTTCTTGTGATAAGTTATAAGTATCAATTGCTCCAATACCTGAGATCGTCCAACCTTCAGCTAGTTTATAGCTTAGGTTTACATTACCATAAACACGCTCTCTAGCATCATTTTGGAAGTTTTCATAACGTACCCAATATGGATTGTCAAAGAAGAAAGGATCAGGATCGTTAACTCCAATTCTATTCCATGTTATTTGATTTCCTGAAGCATCTTTATAATTTTCTTTCAATCTATGGAAGTCTAAACCAGTTTGGAACCATTGGTTAAACATTTGACCAACGTTTCTTGGATCATATCCTGTACCATTTCTACCTAATGCTTCAACACCAACATATGAACCTGAGAATGAAGCTGTCAAACGATCTGAAAAATCATGTGAAGCACTGAAGTTAATGTTATTTCTTTTCATACTAGAGTTAGGAAGAATACCTGAAATATCCTTATATGTATATCCTAATCTAAATTTCGAAGTTTCATTTCCACCTTCTAAAGCAACAGTATAAGTTTGAGAAACACCTGTTTCATAAAATTCCTCAGGACCATTGTTTGAAGCTGTATATGGTCTAGTTTCACCAAAAGTTGCTGGATTTGTAGGATCAAAACTATCCCAATGTCTAACCATTAAATTTGGATCAAAACGAGGACCAAAAGAAGCATCGTCACCAAAGTTGATAGCAGTATTTCCATTTTCATCTACTTCATAAAAACCTGCTGCTTCTCCACCATAACCAGGACCATATTCTCTTTGGAATTTAGGCATTGTGGCAGTATTGATTCGGTCAAATGCAACATTTGTTCCTACTGTTACACCGATACCCTTACGCTTTGTACCTTTTTTCGTAGTGATTAGAATGACACCGTTTTGGCCACGAGAACCATACAATGCAGTTGCACTTGCACCTTTCAAAACTGAAATAGTTTCAATACTTGCAGGATCAATATCTTGTGATAAATCACCATAATCATAACCACCATAACCTTGATTTTGGCTAGCATCATTCATGTTCGCATTTGATAAAGGTACTCCATCAACAACATATAATGGTTGGTTATTTGAACCAATTGTCGAATAACCTCTAATCACAATGTTTGATGATCCACCCATGTTTCCTGAACTTCTTACTTGAACACCTGAAACACGACCTGAAAGTGAATTTGTGAAGTTCTCACTAGAAGTACCTACAATATCATCACCCTCTACTTTTTGTACTGCATACCCTAAAGATCTTTCTTCTCGAGAAACACCTAACGCAGTTACGACTACTTCATCTAATTGCTCAACATCTTCTTCTAGAGTAATTGAAATGTTAGATTGAGTACCTACATTTTGCTCTAAAGTCTTATAACCAATTAGTTTGAATACTAATACGGGGTTGTCAGATGAAGATAAAAGGCTGAATTTACCATCGATATCAGTAACAGCACCTAAAGTTGTACCTTTAACGATTACAGCTACACCTGGAATTGTCTCTCCCGTAGGAGCTTTTACGACACCAGATATTTTTCTCTCTTGTGCAAAAACAGTAAGTACCATCATACACAGAAGAGACACTAGTAGTAGTGTTTTTCTCATAATAATAATTGGAATTGGAAGTTTAAAGCTGTCCTTAACTTGATTGAAGAGTTAAATTATTTGGACGTTGCTTGTATAATAAATGATAGACAATTTGTTTGAATAATTCTAAATAATTAAGAATATATGTCTTGATTGAAGTCTAACATGGAAAATTCTCATTTTTAATTGTTTTTATTGAAAGCTAAGATGAAAATGAATTTTGTTTTTTCATTAACACATTGCTAATGTAAAGATAAAAACCATAATCCTAAAGTGTTAATCATTGTAAATGAGTCGGTTATCTAGAAAAAATACAATAATAAATTATGATTTGATAACTATTTATTAGAATATTTCAATTAAGTAATAATATATAATATCTGTTAATGTGATAATTTTTGTATTTTGTTATTAAAATTACAATAAAGTAAGTGTATTTGTGTGAGTTGTTTATTATTATACTATTTATGTTGATAAAAATGTAATTTTCACAGCTTTTAATCAATCTATTGTTTAAAAAAGGAATAGTTGATAAGATAAGAGTGTGATGTATTTTGATTGAGTATTTTCAAGTATTTGACTCTAAATTTCTTTTCGTAAATTAAATACGAAAACTAGAGTATAAATCAATGAAAGAAATCAATAATTCAAAACCCATATTAGTTTCTGGTGCAACAGGATATGTGGCAGGGTGGTTAATAAAAAAATTATTTGAAGAAGGAATAACTGTTCATGCTGCTGTAAGAAATCCAGAAAATGAAGCTAAAATAGCCCACCTAAAAAAACTAGCTCATCAATCAAAAGGAACAATCCTTTTTTTTAAGACGGATTTATTAGAAGAAGATTCTTTTAAAGAAGCAATGGAAGGTTGTGAATTAGTTTTTCATACTGCATCACCTTTTCGTGCTGTTGTGGATGACCCTCAAAAGGATTTAGTTGATCCCGCAGTAATTGGAACAAAAAATATCTTAAAGACAGCAACCCAAATATTATCTGTAAAAAGAGTTGTGGTAACAAGTAGTTGTGCAGCAATGTATAGTGATGCTATCGATTGTCAATTGGCACCCAATGGAATTCTTACAGAGGAAGTTTGGAATACTACTGCTTCTATCGATTATCAACCTTATGCTTATTCTAAAACAATGGGTGAAAAGAAAGCCTGGGAAATTGCTGATCAACAAAATCAATGGGATTTAGTGGTTGTAAATCCAAGCTTTGTCATGGGCCCTTCTTTATCACCATTACATAATACATCTGAGAGTTTAAGGATTTTGAAACAAATGGGAGATGGTACTTTTAAAGATGGAATCCCAAATATTGGCGTTGGAGTTGTGGATGTACGTGATCTTGGAACTATACATTATAATGCAGGGTTTACACCTGAAACAAAAGGTAGATATATTGCATCTGCTCACAATACTACTTTCTTTGAAATGACATCTTCTTTATTAAATAAATATGGAGAACTATATCCAATACCTAAACGAAAAATTGGAAAAGATGATCCAAGTATCACTGATGAAGGGTTGAAAAAAAATGTTGATGTCGAATGGAAAGCAGGTCATTCAAAATCTATGAAGGATCTCAAAGCAACTTACAGAGCATTAGAAGAAACAATGATAGATGCCTTTCAGGTTTTGATTGATGCCAAAATAGTATAAAAAAAAGAGTTACACTCCACAATCGGAATGTAACTCAAAGTATTTGAAAATTAGTGTTTTCTTATTCAGCTACAGCATAATCAGTATACCCAACTTTACCAGGAGTGTAGAAAGTATCAAAATTTGGAGCTGCTAATTCTTTATTATTTTCCATTCTTTCTACTAAATCAGGGTTTGAAATAAATAGACGGCCAAATCCAACTAAATCCCCCTTTTCCGATTCAAGTATTTGTTCCGCCTTTTCTTTATCTAAACCTCCACTCGCAATAAAAGTAGCATTAAAGGCAGATTTTAACTTCGTCTTAATTTCTTGAGGAACTTCAGGTGCACCCATTCCACTATGATCAACTAAGTGTAAATAGATAATTCCTAAGTCATTCAAAGCATCAACTAAGGCTAAATATTGCTTATCAATACCTTCAAATGGTCCTAAATCATTAAATACACCATATGGCGAAACTCTTTTCCCAACTTTATCAGCGCCAATTGCATTGACAACAGCTGTTGCTAACTCAATAACAAATCTATTTCTATTTTCAGCACTCCCACCATAATTATCCGTTCTTTGATTGGATATTGGGCTTAAAAATTGATTCAATAAATAACCATTTGCAGCATGTAGTTCTATTCCATCCATTCCACTAGCAATTGCATTTTTTGATGCTTCTACAAACTCTTGAATTGTATTTTTAATGTCTTCTTCATTCATTTCCTCAGGTACAGGGTACGGTTGATTTCCTGCAGTATCAGTATACATTTCACCTTTTAATGCGATGGGAGAGGGAGCTAAAATTCTTGTATTGGGTTCCATATTCAAAGAATGTGAAGCACACCCAGTATGCATCAATTGCATAAATATTTTTCCCTCTTTATCATGAACAGCTTCAGTAACTTTTTTCCAACCATCGACTTGTTCTTGAGAATAAACTCCAGGAATTCTAGCATAACCTAACCTATTGGCAGATGGAGCAACTCCTTCCGTAATAATTAATCCTGCAGAAGCCCTCTGTCCATAATATTCAGCCATTAAATCATTCGGTATATTATTCTCTGCTCTTGATCTGGTCATTGGAGCCATAACTACTCTATTTTTTTATGCTAGTGACCCTAAAGTATAAGGTGTAAATAATTTCATATTAATGTGTAAATTTGTTTATACATTAATCGTTTAAACGTAATTTATGTTTCAATAATATATCTAAAAAATGGTAATCTTATTAAGTTTCTTTTTTATGTGACAGTATCAGTTTTTATAAAAATATATTTGTTAATTTTAAGCTATCATACTTAAAGATTAATTGGAATGAAAACGACTACTTTCATATTATCTTTGTTATTGTTTTTTTATGTGTGCAACAGTATCAAATGCAGATCAACCAAAGAAAAAGAAACCTAATGTTGTATTAATTATGGTTGACGATATCAGTTGGTTATCTTTTGGTACTTATGGTTCCAAATAATATAATACCCCTAACATTGATAAATTAGCACAAGGAGGAATACAATTTAATCATTGTTATTCCACTCCTCTCTGTTCTACTTCTAGGGTAAAACTCATGACTGGAAAATATAATTACAGAAATTTTACACATTTTGGTTACCTAGATCCAAATGAACGAACCTTTGCAAATATGATGAAGGATGCAGGATATAAAACAGTTATAGCGGGTAAATGGCAATTAAACGGTTTATACCACAAACCTGAAGGATATTTGGATAAAACAAGACCCTTTCAAGCTGGTTTTGATGAATATTGTTTATGGCAATTATCAATGAAAGCAATTAAGAAAGATTCAACAAAAATGACGGAACGTTTTTGGAGTGCCCCTCTAGAACAAAACGGAGAATTATTAAATAAAGAAATTACTCAAAATAAATATGCTCCAGATATTATGTCTGATTTTGTATGTGATTTCATTAAGAAAAATCAAAATGAGCCATTTTTTGTCTATTATCCAACAGTTTTAGTCCACGATCCTTTTGTTGCAACTCCAGACAACATTGGAAATCGTTCAAAAGGACAAATTGCAAATCTTGCACCCAATAATCCAAAAGATAGGAAAGAGAATTTTGTTGAAATGGTAAACTATATGGATAAATTAGTTGGTAAAATAATCAAACAATTAGAAGATGTTGGACAGTTAGAAAACACAATTATACTTTTTACGGCAGATAATGGTACAAGCAAAACAATTTCTTCTTCTTGGAATGGTCATAATTATAATGGTGGAAAAGGTACGACCACAGATTTTGGTACGCCTGTCCCTTTGATAGCTTATTGGAAAGGGAATGTAATCCCTTCAGTATCGAATGAATTAATTGAGTTTACAGATTTTTATCCAACTCTTGCACAAATAGCAAATTATAAGTTAAATGAAGATGACCCTCAAGATGGTATTAGTTTCTACCCTCAGTTATTGAATAAAAAAGGGGAAACAAGAAAATGGCAGGTAAATCATTATCAACCTTATTAGTGGAACCAAACAGGAGGGCAATATGTCAGAAATAAAGATTATAAATTATATAGTGATGGTCGTTTTTATCATGTATCAGAGGATATTTTAGAAAAAGAAATTCCGAAGAAATTGAAAATGAGGATAAAAAGTATTTGTCACATTTGCTGAAACAATTACCTCCCGTACCAATTATGAAAAATGGCGAGAAAGCAGTAAAAGCTATTGAGCGCCCAGTTTATCCTGATTGGAAAGATATTGTTGAAATGTATGATTAATTCAAAAGTCCAAGTAATTACGATTGTTTGGACTTTTTGTTTAACTAGAATTAATCAATCCATTTGTCAAATTCAATTCAGAATGATATAAGTTATATAATATATAGGTAGGGTCTTCAATTGAAAAGTTTTGAAATGAACTATGAATCTGTACAACAAAATCTTTAATTGTATTTACGATGATCTAAACCATAAAATAATGTTGTAATCTATCTTCAAGTGATAGTGATGATTTTATATTTTTTCTGCTTTGAATAAAACTTTTTTAGGATCAAAACATGATCGACTTCCTATCAAATCCAATTCTAATCGTTTTTTGTCAGATGTTGCGTGAATTAAATGATACATACTACTAATAGTTCTTTCTAACGCACCTTTTGCATTAAAACCACTTAGAATATTCGCTAAAGTTAAAGAGGCAAAAACATCACCCGTACCATAAACTTCTCCTAATTGAATGATAGGATTATGTAATATATAATAGTTCACACTATCGTATAAAAGGACGCTAAGATGATTTTCTGGAGTTTCTTTTATGTTTAATGAAGTTAGAAATACAAATTCGGGCCCTTTCTCATTTAAAAACTTGGCGACTTTCATAGCATCTTCTAAATTTTCAATTTTTTGCTCGCTCAAATACTCAGATTCAAATTGGTTTGGAGTAATAATATCTGCTACTTCTATTATTTTTTCTTTATAAAGCGGAGGTACTTCTTCACTTATGTAAAAGCCAGCTTCCACATCTCCCATGACGGTATCACAACAGAAAATAGCTTTTGGATTTTCCTGCTTAATTTTTTTGACAATATCATAAACTATACTTCCCGTATCCTTACTACCTAAATATCCTGAAAGAATAGCATCACAAGAAGCATATGTAGTGTGGCGAAAAACACCTTCCAATATTTTCCTTAAATGTTCTCCTGAAAAAACATCACCTGTCCATCCTTCGTATTGAGTGTGTCCTGAAAATTGAACTGTATGTAAAGGCCAAACTTCAAAACCTGAATATTGTAAAGGAAAAACAGCAGCAGCATTTCCTACATGACCATATGTGACATGTGATTGTATGGATAATATATTCTTCATTGATAATGGTTTTATGTCAAATTTTAAGAAAAATAGATATTTCTAAGGTTTTTTCCATCTTAAAATTAAAATTATTAAAGAGAAGAATATTCTTAATGATCTGATAATTAGAAATGTAATTGAATTTATTATTTATGTTCAATTTTATTTAATGTAATTTTTCAAAGAACTTATTGCATTTAAAAAACCTTCTATTACCTTTGCACTCCCTTCAGTAAACGGCTAAGGAAAAACATGATGTGTGTAGAGGCGTATAGCATACATCTAAAGGATTGATAGTCAACTATCTAAATTAGTTTCTAAATAAAACGAAATAGATATTGCAGATTAAATTTCCTTTCTTACCTTTGCACTCGCCTTTAACGAAAGGCATTTAAAACTCCTCTTTTGGAGTAATAAAATACAGTGTTGTAAGAATGAGAATTGACTCAAAAAAAACTTCAAAATTTTTTCAAAAAAGATTTGGAAGTTAAAAAGAAAAGTTCTTACCTTTGCACTCGCTTCTGAAAAACGAAGCAGCTTTAAACAACGGTTTAAGGTAAATAAAAATCTGAATAACAGATCATTGAACTTCGGTTCAAACGTTCTTTTGATGTAATGAAAAAGTAATTATAAGATCAGCGAAAGCG
>NZ_JBSWYJ010000049.1:0-40664 GCF_056161045.1 Flammeovirga sp. AWQ4_249 | reverse complement strand
ATATGGTCATTAATAAAGTAAATCAAGTATGGGCGACCGATATCACCTACATTCCAATGGAAAAGGGTTTTATGTATTTAATGGCTGTAATTGATATACACAGCCGTTACATTGTAGGCTGGTCTCTTTCCAATACAATGGAAGCAGAATGGTGCAAAGAAACGATACAGGAATGTATAGAAGAGCATGGGGTTCCAGAAATTGTCAATACAGATCAAGGGGCACAATTTACAAGTGATGTATTTACAGAATACTTGATTAGTCAAGGTGTAACCATCAGTATGGATGGCAAAGGAAGAGCAACTGATAATATATTTATAGAGCGTTTCTGGCGAAGTTTGAAATATGAGAAAATATATAAACATTCTTATAGTAATGGTCATCAGTTAGCTTTAGGTATAATAGAATATATGGCTTACTATAATCACGAAAGACGACATAGTTCAATCGATAATCAAAAACCTTTCTATATCTTTGAGAAAGGTCGCCGAGACACAAGCTCAAAACCAAAAGAAAAACCACATTCTATGAGTTGTAAAGGCCAAGATGAATGGTCTGCCGCATGCGCAACACAGACCAGCCTTGACAAATCATAAAATGGGTTTTAAAAAAGATTTGAAGCTGAATCTCTCAAAAAAAGATAATTATCTTTTCCGCTTAGACAGTCCGAACTACTGGGGTAACTATAATGATTTAACTATGCATTCAAAAGGATTAAATATATCCTACGACTCCATCCTCCAATTAGAATCAAAACTTGAAAAGTCTAAATATTATTTCTATCAAAAAAATCTACTTGACAGTATTAAATCAGCTTCTGTAAATGCCAAGGTTAACGAATAAAAAAATATTACAAACACTCTCTCTATTCCTCATCATCTACATCTTTGCATGTTCTTATGATTTAATATGGCTGATTTTCCAAGATGAATTAAAAGAATATATCAATTGTTCAAAATGTGCATTGAGAGTACCTAACCATCCATTTTTAGGTAGTATAATTTTATTTATCCTTTCAATTTCGATCCTTTACTTAAATAGATTACTAGGTACATTATGGATCTGTTCGCTGATAGTCATAAATTATTTTGCAGTAGTAAATTATATCATCAATCAATTTCCCGTAAACACAGAAGTATTAAATGCTATTCTAAATTCTAATCCAAAAGAAAGTTTTGAATTTATTCATTCAAGCTGGGCTGTAATAATCCCTTTTTCTATACTCTTAATCATAGTATTACTAAGTATTTTCAGATTAATTTTCACTTCAAAAATTCGACTAAATACAATTCAGAAATTACCCATATTAGTTGTTTTAACTATCATTGCCATCTTTTTTAAACAAAACTATTATAATGTTTATAATCTTTATTTCCCTTTATCATTGGCTAATGCAACTGTTGATCTATTTAGAACAAGTGGAAAAAATAAAGATCGAATTAAAGAAATTGAGAAATATCCGATTACGATTTATGATGCTAAAAATAAACCTATAAATATCATCTTAGTACTTGGTGAATCTTCTAGAAAAGACTTTTGGGAGCTTTATGGAAGTTTACAGAAAAACAACCCTTTATTAAAAGAAAGAGATGTAATCCTTTATGAATCGGCATATTCAAATGCTACTAGTACTTTCAGAGCAGTTCCTCTAGTTTTAAGTAAAAATACTTCTGAGACTTTCGATGAAATTTATTCAACTCCTTCTATAACTTCTTATTTCAATAAAGCTAATTTTCAAACTTTCTATTTGAATGCTGACACAAGGCCTCATTTTAAATTGCCTCTAAGTATTCTTGACAGTTATAGATTTGAAGCGGATCAATATTTTTATTCTCATTATAATGATCAAATTGGTAAAATTGCTTACGACCTAAATCTATCTCAAAAATTAAAATCACTTTCACCTCAATTTAAGGATAAGAATTTTGTGATTTTACAGACTTCCGGATCTCACACTAAGTACGATGAACGCTATCCAAAAGACTTATTTCCTCCTATGGACAATGGGTTAGATGAAAAAGAAACTTTAATAAATCAATATTTAAATACAATTCGATACACAGATATTTTTTTAGATGATGTATTTTCTTTTGTAGATCAATTACAAGTACCTACAATAGTATTATATATTTCTGATCATGGTGAAAACTTCTATGATGATAGTAGACAATTGAGTTTTCATGGCACTTTTTCAACGCAATTTTTATTAGAAGTACCTTTTATTATTTATGCAAATGATGAATATAAAAAAGAATATAAAAGGGAGTATTCAGCTTTAGAATTTAACCGTAAAAAAAGAATTGAATCACAAGACCTTTTTCATACGCTAATTGCCTTAGGAAATTTCACTTCTAAAGATAAACTTGATCAATATGTTTTAGTCGATACTTCATACCAACCTAGAGATAAACACTTAATATACGATCCTTACATTGGAGTGAATAATATTATAGATTATGATAGTGTTTTGGCAAAAGATGCCATGTATAAGAAGTCGAAATACTACAATATTAATCATAAAAAAAGCAGTCAATAATGACTGCTTTCTTCTTTTATAATCTAACACCTAATATGGTGATATCATCTCTTTGAGGAATAACTCCCATATGTTCATCTAAAGATTTCTCAAGAGCTGATTTCTGTTCAAGCATCGGCTTATCTGCGTTCTGCTCTAATACTTCAATCAACTTAATCTTACCGAATTTCTTACCATGTTTGTTGTTTTGATCTTGCAAACCATCGGTCGTTAAATAAACCGACGATCCTTTCACCACATCAATCACTGTATTTGAGAAACTAATCTTAGATGATTTTCTCTTATGAACACCACCAATAGATTTATTGTCTCCTTTATATTCAATAAGTTCTTTTGAGCCAGGTTGCATAATATACAAAGGTCTTTTTGCTCCAGAGAAGACGATTCTATCTTCTCCTGTCAATGTTTTTTCTATCATACATAGACAAACATCCATACCATCATCATTACTCTTATTTTCTTGATGAAGGGCATCAATTACACCTTCATTTAGCATATCTAAGATTTTTGCTGGATCAAATATTTCTTTCTGGTTAATAATTTCATTCAATAATGTGTTACCAATCATCGACATGAAACCACCTGGTACACCATGACCTGTACAATCAAGAGCTGCAATAAAGATTCTCTCTGTAACATCGTCTTTTGAGAAACCTCCAGTTAGTTTTTCTTTTCTCTCGTCAATTCTTGAATACCAATAGAAATCACCTGATACAATATCTTTAGGTTTGAAGAAGACAAAGTTTTCTAGTAAACCTGTTTGTAATTTTGCATTTGATGGTAGAATGGCTCTTTGAATAGTTTGAGCGTATCGAATACTATCTGTAATATGCTTATTTTGATTTTCAATCTCTTGATACGCATTTGCATTGGTCAAAGCAATTGCTACATAAGAGGCTAACGTTCTTAAGATGTTGAGTTCGTTTCGAGAATATGAATTTCGACCATAACTCTGTACAGTAAGAACACCTAAAGGTTTTTCAGTAATCAAAGGTAGATATACAAGTGATTTTGGAATTTCAGATGTTTTAAAATCTGGGTCTTCTCTTAAGAAATTACTTATTTCACTATCGTAATCGTTGATTACAATTTCCTCACTTGATTTATAGCACAGTACTGACAAGCTATTTTTCTTGTCCATATCGTAACTAAATAATGGTAAGCTAATTCCATTTTCAAGGAAGTTGATATACTCAATTTTATCAAATTTCTCTCTGTAAATACCGATACCAAAAACAGCAGCATCCATAAGTGTATTGACATAAGCATAAGCGGTCCAGTTAATAGATTCTAAATCTAAAATAGCCGTAATTTTTTGGCCAAATTCAGATAGTACTTGAATGTTACTGTATGCTTTTTCAATTTGAGTTTTTGCAGACTCTAGGGCATCTCTTTGCTTTTCGATCTCAACTTTTTGACCTAAAATCTCATTATTCTTATTGGCTAACTTCTTGTTCTTACTTCTGTTTTGAACATAACCAGTGATAATTACACCAATTACAATAAACAAGAGTACCACCATAATGATATAGTACTTTTTTTGAGTTTCTGCTGCGTTGATAAGCTCTTGACGCTGCTTATTCTCCTCTTCTAGCTTTTGAAGTTCTTTCTGCTTTTGCTCAGAGATAATTTCATTTTGCTGAAGTCTTAATTCATTCAGTCTTTTTGTTTTAATTAATGACTCTCTTTCTTTAGCAATTCTTTCTGTCTCTAAAGCATTTAAAGTAATCAACAACTCTTGATCTTTCTTTTCTTGCTCAAGTTCTTGTTGTTTGATTTGGAATTCTTTTAATGATTGTTCACGTTGAAGAAGTTCAAGGTCTTTTGCTTTACGTGCATTTTCTTCCTCCAATTTCTTCATTTGAGCTACAGCCACTTTCTGGTTCATCACCAAAAGATCAATTTCTTTCTCTTTTTGTTCCGCTGCAATCCTTGCTTCAGCATTCTTCTTATACTTATTTCTTTCTGTAACAATGATACTATCTTTAAGAGTATTCAATTCTTTAATAGTATAAAATGCTCTTTTATAATCATTTGTTTTAATATAAATATCGGCAATCTGCTTATAGTTCTTTTCCAAACGTTCAGTATCCCCAGCCATTCGAGCATATTCTGATGATTTATTAAAGTATCTTCTTGCTTCACTGAAATTTTCTCTACCAAAATAAACCGTTGCTTTATAAGAATAAGCCATTGCGATTGGACCTGGCTGTCCTTGCTTCATTCTGATAGAAAGTACTTCATCATAGGCTCTTAAAGCATCACCATATCTATAGTTTTGATTTGAAAGAGTACCAATATTAATAAGTAGCGTAGTATTCTGTGATTCAGGCTTACCAAATTTCTTATTGACTTCAAGAGCATTTTGGAAATATTTAAGTGCTTTTTCACTCTTACCAAGCATCTGATAGCAATAACCAATATCGTTTAGAGGCACGTGTGTTCCTTCTTCATCTCCTAACTTTTCTTTGTAAGATAAGATTTTAAAATTGACATCTTTTGCAATCTCATAATTACCTCTTTTCATCTCAATTTGGGCAATTTTAGATAAAATAGAATTATGTGATTGTAAATCTTCTTCTTTATTATATAACTGATATTGAGAATTATGATACTCTGCAGCTTTTCTAAAGTAGATTAATGCCTCTTCAAAATTTTGTAATTGTAGATAAGAACCACCTAATAACTGCCAAATTTCAGTTTGACGACTCAAGTCATTCATTTTTTCAGCGACCTTTAATGCCTTCTTTTCAAAGTTGATTGCATTTTCAATAATGCCCCAATCTTGATATAAGAAACAGAGTTCACCATATGCCAGATACAATGGTTCGAGCTGATTTTCCTCTTCGAAAATTTTAATTGCTTTTAGACCATAGTCAATTGCAATTTTAAATTCACGACGAAGTTTGTGCATAGTAGAATACATCATTAAGGCTTTTGCCTTACCAATGTTATAATCTACTTCTTCAGAAATTTTTAATGCTTCGTCAGCACTTTTCTGCATTGAAGTAAAATTACTTTTATTTAATTCTAGTTGGGCTAACTGGATCAGTTTATCAACTTTTGTTCTCCCTTCGGGTAAAGTTGAAATTTCGGACTTTAACTCTTGTATGTCTTGCCCATAAGACTGTATAGAAAGAAAAATAAATCCGAATAGTACTAAAATTAAACGAGTTAATTTTTTTGTAAACATATACCTTGCTAGTCTAAAATCTTCTTGATAATACTTAATATTAAAAAATCAATAGCCGTGATATTATTAAAAATAAAGGTGATTTTGATAATTATGGTGTAATGTACATAACATCATGTCGTCGAACAAAGCTTTTGAAAAAATTTTATTTGTCAAAAATACACATTAATTCAACTCTTTATTAGAATAATACTATTTTACTAACGTCTCAATTACAGGTTCCATTGCCTTCCTTACTGTTTTACTTTTACACGAAAAGTTATTTACTATAAAAGTAAAGGCTAAAACATCTCCTGAATTTGTAGTAATATAGCCCGCATAACTTCTTACTCTTCTCATGGAACCACTTTTTCCATGAACCTTTCCTTTGGCTGCATTATATCGACAAAAATATTTCAGCGTTCCTGAAACACCTGTAATAGCCAAAGAATTATAGAAAGCATCAAACTGAGGTTCACTATATAATTCTTTTAGAGTTGAAGTCATATGATAGGCAGAAAAAGCATCATAGGGTGACAATCCACTTCCATCTTCTAAATAGATTCCTTCTACATTTACCCCGATAGAGGCTAACTTATTAAAGGTTGTTCTAGATATACTATCTGCTACAATTGACCCCGTCTCTTTCTTACTAACGTACTTTGCAATCGATTCCGCATATAGATTGATACTTTTTTTATTTGTTTTATCAATAATCCAAGATAAATCATTGGACTTGACGGTACTTATATATTTCGAAGTCGGCAATTCTTCTTCCAAATAAGCTACTTTTAAAGCCTTTTTATTGAGAGTAACTCCTTGAGATTGTAGAGTATCAGTAAGCATCCAAATCGTATGATAATCTGGATCTGTCACCCCCCCCTTAACTCTAAAGTTTGAGCGGTTTGGTGGTAAAGTACCTCTAATGATGTGAGAATTTGAATAGGGAGCTGAAAAAATATAAGAATTATCTCCAGAACCTTTAGGTCCTGCGGTTACTTCTGAAGTGACATGAAGATAAGGAGGTTGAGGCACTATACTATTTATTTTAGCTACAGATCCAGTAGAACCTGTTTTGAGATATAGCTTAAACATATTATCATTTAGATTTAATGAAGCAGCACCTACTCCATAATAATTCCCTAAATCCTCCCAAACCCAATTTGGAGGTGTTGTTCGCGTACCATACAATGTTGCATCAGCAATTATTTTACCCTTTATTTCTTTTAAATTTGGTAAGCCTGCTTTAACTGCACTATCTAATGCCATTAAAGTTAATGTTGGATCTCCTCCACCATGAATGATTAAATCTCCATTCAAAATACCATTTTCAAAACTTCCAGTATGGCTGATTTTTGTTTCAAATTGAAAATTATCTCCTAAATACATTAAACCAGAAGATGTTGTCAATAATTTTGTAATCGAAGCTGGAGTTAACGCTCTTTTGCCATCATAATTAAAATCAAATGCTTTACCTTTTACAGAAGTAACATAAAAAGAAACAGAGGCACCCTTCATCCAATCATGTGCTAAAAAAGTCTTAAAAGCCTTGTCTACATTTCCTTTTTTAGTTTGTGCAAAGCTTTGAAAAAATAAAAATTGGAGAATTAGACTAAAAAATAATATCTTACTGAAAGTGAGAAAGAATGATTTTCTTTGATTAGTATTCATGTTAACTTCGTTTATCTCTCAAATTTTAGGTAAATTTGACCGTTGAACAAGTTAGTATAAACTAATTAATTCTTACTACCACAAGGTAGTTTATGTAAAAAAGAACAGTAAAAAATTAAATATATAAGCATTTGATAGAGAAAGTAATTTCATTAGATGATGTAGCCTTAGTGGACTTCTTAGGTGTAGATAATAGCAACATTAAAGAGTTAGCCACTGTTTTTCCGCATAGTAAAATTATCGCGAGAGGAAACGAAATCAGAATTCAGGGTACAAGTGCAGAAATTATCAAAGTACATAAAGCCATCAATGAACTTTTAATTCATTACAAAAAGTTTGGTAAAGTAACTGTTGATAATGTATTGGATTATGTAGAAATGAATGCAGATCTACATGATGAGGATATAAAAGATGAGATTTTACTTTATGGAGCGAAAGGTATTGCCATTCGACCAAAAACAAGTAACCAACAAAAACTGGTCAATGCCATCAAGAAAAATGATTTGGTATTTGCATTGGGACCTGCTGGTACTGGTAAAACTTATGTTGCAACCGCATTAGCTGTAAAAGCACTTAAAAATAAACAAGTAAAGAGAATTATTATTTCTAGGCCTGCTGTAGAAGCCGGTGAAAGTTTAGGATTCTTACCAGGTGACTTAAAAGATAAAGTTGACCCTTACTTAAGACCTATTTATGATGCTCTTGATGACATGATTCCATCAGAAAAATTAAAATTCTACATGGAAAATAGAGTTATAGAGATTGCTCCGTTAGCATACATGAGAGGTCGAACACTTTCTAATGCCTTCGTTTTATTGGATGAAGCACAGAATACGACTGAGATGCAAATGAAAATGTTATTAACTCGTCTTGGTCCTGATTCAAAAATGGTGATTACAGGTGATGAATCTCAGATCGATTTACCACCACGTCAAAAATCAGGTTTAGTTACAGCTTCAAGAATTTTATCTAACGTTCCAGGAATTAAAGTCATGCATCTTACTCAAAAAGATGTGGTACGTCATAGACTTGTGAAAAGTATTATTTCTGCTTACAAAAAAGTGGATGATAAGAAGAAAGCGGAAAAAGAAGCACTAAAAAATGAAAATAAATAGAGGTGCTAAAATTACTTTCTTTCTAATATTGGTAGCTTGGCTCCTAAAGTTACTTGAAGTAGCTTTAGGTGTCGAATTCTATCAATTTGGAATTCACCCTAGAGATAGATTAGGAGCGTTTGGTATACTTTTTCATCCATTTATACATGGAGGTTTCAAACATCTTTTCTCTAACACAGTCTCCTTTGCCATATTATCTTTCTCTCTTTATTTTTTCATTCCAAAAATAGCTTCCAAAATCTTACGATTACTTACTGTTTATACTGGATTAATGGTGTGGTTATTTGCAAGACCATCTTTTCATATTGGGGCTAGTGGGGTAATTTATGGTATCGCTTCTTTTTTATTTTTTATTGGCATTTTCCAGAAAAATCCCGGTTCATTAATCATTTCATTATGTATTGCAATCTTGAATCATGGAATGTTAGTAGGATTAGTGCCAAATGATGATGGAATTTCATGGGAATCACATCTATCAGGAGCAATTGTCGGTGGCGTATTAGCCTATTATTATAGACATGTTGAAACTGAATTTTCTAGAAAACCACCCTTAAAAGTAGAAGATGACATTTCATTTGAAGGTTATCGCAACCTAGAATCTCCAGAATTCAAATATCATTATAAAGAAGATAAATAATATCTATTGAAACGGATTCAATTTTCGTGTATATTTAATCCATTGATTTTAACAACACTATTCTAGAAATAGCAATTACAGACAGACAATATGATTTTCAATATATTTCGGCGCTTTCAGCTGCACAAAGACAGTGAGGTATATACAAGATTAAAAAAGATCTTTGTTTATACTATGGCGGTTAATATTCTGTTTGCTATACTTTTTAAATTTGTAGAAGAAGTCTCATGGAATGAGGCGATTTGGCAAACATGGCAAACTGCAACTACTGTTGGTTATGGTAATAGACCTGCAGAAACACTCTTTGGCCGTATTATTACCATGATACTAAGTACAGTTAGTATCGCATTTGTTGGAGCATTATTCAGTGCTGCCTTTGATTATAAAGAATATTACAAAATTCAAAAGAGACTAGGCTTTATGAAAAATCCATATAAAGAGGGTTATGTTGTTTTTAACTTCCCTGGTGTGGCATTAGCTAAACATTTTATAGATGAATTAAGAGTTGTTGAAAAAACTGTAGGTATTTGTTTTGTTGATAATAATCTTGAAGCATTACCTGAAGAAATTCAAGAACTACCGAATATACATTTTATCAAAGGGTGTCCTTTACAAAAGAAGACATATTTAGAAGCAGGGGTTAATGAAAATAAGACCATTGTAGTATTCCCAACAGATAGGCACTCTACCATTGCAGATGGTGCTACTAAAACCACCGTAGATCTTCTAGATCGTTTCATTACCAAAGGAACAAGGATCTTATTTGTATTAGTAGATCAAGGAAATGCTTGGATGTTTGAAAATACAGATGCAACATATATTAATGCTGATCTTTCTATTCTAGCAATTGTTCAAGAATGTCAAGATCCATACTCAGCAATGGTTGTCGAAGATCTACTCTATAATACACATGGAGCTAATCCCATGACAGTGACTGTAAATCATGCTGCAGGCCTTACTTGGAAGGATTTTCAATTCAAATTATTGACAACTACCTCAGACTCAGAATACCAATGTAATGTGCTTGCTTTGATCAAAAATGGAAAGACTGATTCATGTCCTTCTCCTAATACAATCTTAGAAAAAGGGGATTATTTATCCTTAGCCACCTATGAAAACTTCCCTTGGAACAAGATTGAAAGTCAAATTTCCACACTACAAGATTGAATATCAATAAGAATCATTTAGAAATCTTATTCATTATTTTTGCAAATCATTTTCCTTTTTTATAAATCTTGATTATATTTGCGATCCGAAATCATGAATTGAATTTGAAAATACCTTATTAAAAGGAGAATATAATGATCGAAATTAAAGTAAAAGATAACGAGTCTATCGACCGTGCTCTTAAGCGTTTCAAAAAGAAATTTGAGAGAACAAAAGTATTACGTCAATTACGTGCACGTGCTTACTATGAGAAGCAATCTGTAGCTGACCGTAAAAAAGCTATCAAAACAGCTTACAAAATCAAAATGAGAACTGAGCAAGGTGCTTAATCTCTTTTGAGTTCTCAAAAAAGAAGCCTATCAATGCAAATTGATAGGCTTTTTGCATTTATAGCATTTCTATAAAAAGTTGAACTTTTCCCTCCTATTATCTCTACAAAATTTTCATATTCTAATTAAAAACTGTATTTTGTAGAAGTACCAATAACAATATATGACAACACTCCAATCTTTTTTAACTTATCTAGAATTTGAAAAAAAAGTAAGTAAACATACACTTACTGCATATAGTATTGACCTAAAACAATTTGAGTCTTTTTTAAAACAAGAAGATGAAAATACTGCTCTAGAAAAAGCAACAAAAGCGGAAGTCAGACTTTGGATCGCTTCTTTAATGGAAGCAGACTTAAACCCAAGAAGTATTAACCGTAAAAGCACTTCTTTAAAAAGCTTTTATAAGTACCTTAAACAATGTGGAATAATTGAGGTAGACCCTTCTAAAACCATTCATGTGATCAAAACACCTAAAAGACTACCACAATATGTAAAGTCGAAGGAAATGGATAACATGTTACAAGGTGATATTTTTGATGATTCTTTTGATGGAATTCGAAATAAATTGATTTTTGAGTTCCTTTATGGAACTGGTTTAAGAGCAAATGAGTTATTGACAATAGAAATCAACGACTTAGACTTTTATAAAAATACGGTAAAGGTCTTAGGTAAACGTGATAAGGAGCGTATCGTTCCTCTTCACCCTGTTTTAGTTCAACAATTAAAAATTTACCTTAGCAATAGAAAAGCACATCAAAACCCCGACCTCTTCATACATCAAGAGGGTTCCTCCTTGAAGTATCAACAACTTTACGCCATTGTAAAGAAGTATTTGGAGCTGAATACAACAGCAGGAAAAAAAAGTCCACATATTTTAAGGCATTCTTTTGCAACTAATCTCTTAGAGAATGGAGCTGCTTTGAATGATGTCAAAGAACTACTTGGACATGCTAATCTTTCTGCTACTCAGATATATACACATTCGTCCTTAAAAAGAATGAAAAAAGTGCATGCTCAGGCCCATCCTAGAGCAGGAAAAAAAAAGGCCTAAGTTCTCAAAAAATGTTGTATTTTGAGGCAACCAAGTTGAATTAACACCGTTAAATAAGTTATAACAAAACGGTAAAATTAATACTTTTAGCAAGGTGTTATACTACACAATATTTATCTATTAATAAGAGATATTGGAAAGCATCTTTTCCTAAAAAAAAATTTTTCATAACACTTAAAAACTGTAAGAATATGAAACTCGACATCCAATCAATACATTTTACAGCAGATCAAAAATTAATCGACTTTATCGAGGGTAAAATAAATAAATTAGAAACTTTTTACGACCGATTTACAGGTGGTGAAGTATACTTAAGAGTAGAAAAAAATAGTGACAATAGTCGAGATAACAAGGTTGTGGAAATTAAACTACATATTCCAGGTGATATCTTAGTAGCGAAGAAACATGGCGTTTCTTTTGAAGCTGCAGCTGATGAAGCAACAGAGTCTTTACGTCGTCAAGTAAAAAAACATAAAGAAAAACTTTTAGACAAATCGGGCGCTTAATCCTTAAGCCAAAAACGTATAACGCTAAAAGTTTATAATATAAAAGATGCAAAAAAGGCAGGTTACCTATAAAGTAACCTGCCTTTCTGTTTTATTAATCTGTATTCAATTAGCTACAGTCTAAATCCATTGTAGAAAATAACTCATCAACTTGAGATTGTAATGCTGATGGATATGTCTTCTCTGGAAAAATTGTACTATATGGTTCATGTTCAACATAGTAATAAGAATTATCAATATTACCATTTTCAGCTGAAGGAATAAACTTATACGTAAACATGTTATCATTGATCTCAGTGATTACTCTACTGTTTGAGTACCCAAAAAATGTACATGTAATGTTTCTTACTAAATTATCACCCTCTTCTGCAATCTCATATAATCCATGATTATTTAAAATACCTTCATTGCTCAAGTCAAATTCTCCAGTTATATGATTAACAGGAACAAAAACAAAAGAAGAATTACTATACTGTGCTGAACTAATTGTTCCAGACGCCAAAGGAGTGTCAATGAAATTTACACTTCTATCAATTTCACCATTTACTTCTCTATATACAGCAGTTGTTACCCATGGAGAAGCACTTACGATAGACATTTTTGCTTGGTCTAGACTTGATTGTACTGGAGTTTCATCTGTGTCACAAGCAATAAATGCTAAAGAAAGAATAAAAAGACTAAGTAATTTTTTCATTGTTGATTTTTACTTTAAGATTTAAGTACTAAGTATAAAAAATTGTTTGTTCGAACATATATTGTTTAACAAACACAATGCTAACAACACAGTTCATTCGTTAATAAAATCAAATTAAAAACCTCCTCATTCTGTAAGACAAAATGGGAGGCTCAATAAACGAGGATATAAATAAATTCTTTTAATCACATTGAATAAGCTGAGCTTACCAATGGATAACGAAAAATTTGATATGTGTAAATACTGTTATTCAATCCTCACTTATCAATATTAAATATTATAAAAGAACACTGCTAATTCTTTAAGAATGTTTAAACTTATCTAATATTTATTTGCGATTAGACTTATTTAATTCATTATTAAAACACTTTTTAGCATTCATTACTTTTTCCTATTCAAAGGTTTATACTTTGACTGCTGAAGTATTTGACGAGCGTTATCATTTGACATCAGTTCGGACAATGTCACATCTGGATGAGATTTCATGTAGCTATCCACAATTCTCCAACCTAGCCAACGTCCTAACCTACCAGGACTATCACCTGATACCTCTGAAGTTGTTGGACGATCATCTACATAACGTTTTACAGTCATTCTCTCAGACTTATAGAGTAATTCATTTTCCACAAAATGCCCCCAAATAAATCCTTCGTTATAATCTACTTCATGTAATTGCTGAGCTGTATATCCCACCTTAATAGTATCTGGTACAAAAGGCATCACATCATCCACAAATTCATAAGCTTTGCCCCAAGCAATCATATGAGACAGTACTGTACGGTCATTGGGATTGACTTTATTCCATCTATTCGACATCATTTGAATCGTAAAGGGAACCATATATTCCGGTGAATAACGCTTTAAAATATAAAGAGGTACTTCCGGTACTCTAAATGTGGCTGTTTCACCTTCAAAGTAATCTAATCCTACCACAATGAAATCACCAAAATCTAAAACATCTCCTCCAAATCCCCAATTAGAAAATCCAGATATAGAAGTATATACTTTTGGCGGTACAAAATCAGGGTAATAGTATTTAATGTATTGAAAAGCTTTTTCAAATTCTTTTTTCTGAACCTCAAAATCTCCAAACACTCGTTCTGCATCCATCATTAAGGTATCATTCTCAACTTTTTGTCTAAAGTCCCACAAAGCCTCTACTAAATAGCTTCTGTTTGGAAATAACCCTGCTTGTAAAAAGTATTTCTGTTCTATTTCAGGGTTTTCAATCAAGAATTTTACAATTTCATCTTTTGAATTGAGGGCAAAAATCTCTTTTTCTAATCGTCTAACTTCTACATTTACTTTGATATCAGATACATCAGGTATTTCCTTTTCTGAACTTGATTCACAAGAAAAGACAAATAGTAGGACAACTAGATTTAGTATTAAATGGGGAAATGAATATTTCATAAAAAAATAAGGTGCTAAAAAAGAATTTAATTCATTAACCCAAAACTATCTTTTTTCAACACCTCTTCAAAATTTCAAAGGACAAAAAAATACCTGAAGTGCTAGGAAAACACTTCAGGTATTATTATATCATTTATGAAAGAACTTAATCTTCCTTTAAAATCAACTTAAATTATCCTGCAAAAGCAAAGAAAACTAACCAAACTACTACTAATACACTTAATAGAATTGGTAATGAGTAACGTAAGATATAACCGAAGAATGATGGCATTTCAACACCTGATTGTTCAGCAATTGATTTTACCATAAAGTTTGGTCCGTTACCAATATATGTCATTGCTCCAAAGAATACTGCTGCCACAGATATAGCTGTTAATTCTAAAATTGCTTCAGCACTTGCAGAGCCTTGAACAATACCATTTGTAAAGTCTATTACATCTTTCACTACTCCTATATCAGCACCTTTAGAGGCCATTGCAGCAGTAAAGAAGTTGAGATAAGTTGGAGCATTATCAAGAATTCCTGAAAGTGCGCCAGTCGCCCAGTACAATGAATTATGATTAATCATTGCTGCACCTTCTGGAGATTTAGCAAAATTGGCTACCAACTCTAAAGCAGGCATCATAGTTCCAAAAATACCAATAAAGATAAATGCTACTTCACGGATTGGTTCAAAGTTAAATTCATTACCCTTGATTGCTTTTTGGTCTGCTAACTTAAATGATAAGTATGCAACACTTAGCATAATAATCTCACGGATAAATGAGAATAATGTAGCACCTTCATGATGTTCTAAATCAGCTAAAAATCCAATAGAGAATCCATCATGTGTTTGAAGAATACCTGGTAACCAACCTAATTTTGAAGGGTCTAAGAATACCGCCCCTACTAAAACAGCCAACCATCCAAAGTTTTTACTCCCTGTGATTGTTACTTTATTTGAATACTCTCTTTCTTCATCCTCATCAAATAATAAGTTTCTTTTATTGATGAATCGCTTATCGAAAAAGAAGAAAATAACTGCTAGAATAGTAATAGCAAAAGTCCACATAGGTAAACTATGAATTAATGTCCATTCAAAGGGCACCCCTTTCAAGAAACCTAAAAATAGTGGAGGATCACCAATTGGAGTTAATGCTCCACCTACATTACTTACAATAAAAATAAAGAATACGATATGGTAAGGCTGAATTCTTTCCTGATTAAGACGCATAAATGGTCTAATTAAAAGCATTGATGCTCCAGTTGTTCCAATAATATTTGAAATTACTGCACCAAAAACCAATAATAAGGTATTTACCATTGGTGTACCTTTTCTATCCACATTGATCATGATACCGCCTGAAGCAATATACAGACCTGATAACAAGGCTATAAATTGGAAATACTCAAAGAAAGCATGAATTGGTGCATGCGTATTGTGTAAACCAACTATATAATATAAAACGACTGCTCCAGCTAAACCTACAGCTACTTTTGGATAATTGTGATGCCAGAACTTTTCATAGAAAAGAGGGCCCGTAGCAATCATCGTTAGTAGTGCTGCAAATGGTATTACTGACCAAGCGGCGGCTTCTGGATGACCACCTCCACTCGCTAGGGCAGGAGCTACTCCTACAGACATGCCAATTCCCAAAGACAACAGTAGAAGTATTAATTTCTTTTTCATAATTTTTTAATATCGTACTTGATGCAAAAATGTAATTAGAAAGATGCATCTTCTTCTTTCTTAAGAGAAAGGAAGAATTCATTTTTAATCTTTAAAATTCTGATTGTTGTATCGTCAATCTTTTACACTCTTTTATCTATCCTCTATAACTGCGATGCTATTTTATGAAAATAAGATAAATTAAAACAATGACATAATTCAACAAATGTATATATAGCCCTTCCTTAAGTAAGATTTAACAATTCTTTAAACTCTTTTTAGAAGGTTGAGCTTTAAACGACTGTAATTATTGACATTCTACTTTCTTATATTGATCTTCATTTAAGATTGATTGATGTACAACTTTTCCTTGTAAATCCATATATAGTAATACATTTAATTTGGCTTGATAAATATATTGCTTTCCTTTAAATAATGGCTCATACAATGTACCCATATTTTCTATTGTGGAAAACTCAGGATAAATACAATTTCCATATTGAGAGGTAAATACTCCTATCTTACCATTTCTTTTATATCTAATCCAAAACGTGTTTTCTTTCATTGGAAAAATTTCATAGGAATCACATTCCATTACAATAACGTTTCCCTTAACATCCAACAACTTCCATCTTTCATCTTCCCATACAAATGAAAAACGGTCTGTTATAGGTTCCATTTTATCATAATATAATCTTGCTTGATCCGCATTGGCTAAAGTCAATAATCCGTAAAGACCTTTCTTTTTCCCTAACCAAAGGGTTATTCCTTCTTTTTCTAAATGTGTTTTCTTTAATGGAGCTTCAAACTGAGGTGACACTTTAAAAGAAGAATCTGGAACATATAATCCATACTTACCTTTCAACATTAAATGAAATACACCATTATCATATTTTATCGAAGTATATCCTTCTTTCAGTACTTTTTTACCTTTAACAGAATAAAGAAATTCTGAAGAACCATATTTAGCTACCACTAAACCTTCAGGATATACATTTAATTTACTAAACTGAGGAGTCATCACTTGCGTTCCTGATTCACTCACTAATGCAAACTTTTTGTTCTTTTTACTTTTTACTGAAAGAAATGCAGGTTGTAAAGAATCTGTTTCAATATGAGTAACATTCCATTTCGAGTATTTTTTCATACTCAAGGCTTTACCAGATTTAAATCGCACCCAATATTCTTTATCTTTTTCGATCAGTAAATCTAAATCATCATTGATAAATGACATAGTATCTGATTGATGTGAACTAATTTTTTCCCCCTCCCAAGTATATGCAGTCCAATTGTTTCTCCATTTCGCTATTACTCCACGGTTCTTGACTTCTACAGGAAGTAACATGGAATCAATTTTCACAGTAAGGTCATAATTCATCAACTGCCATAAAGTATCTTGACGGACAAACCATCCTGATTCATCCGGAGCATCTTTTATTTCATCATATCCTTTTCCTTTGTTCCATTTTTTACCATTAGGAGAATAAATAGACCATTTTCCTTCTTCAGAAAGAGCATACCACTGATCATTCAACACTTTATATCCTTCAAAATGAAATATTGAATCATCTGTTTTAATATTACCATTATGGATATCTATTTCTTTATAGTTTGCCCATCTCCCTTTTTTCATAATCAATACCATATTGTCAGAAATATGAATTAATTGACCTGCTTCAAAAGGAAATTTCACATCACCTTCAATAGAAATAATTCCCCATCTTGCTTTTTTACGAATGCCGAACAATCGATTACTAATCCTTAATACTTGATCATACTGCAATGGTAACCACTCTCCTTCATTTAATGCATAAACGCCATATTTCCCATTTTTCTTGACACTCACTAGTCCTTCATCAAGTGGATTTACTTCATCATACTGACAAGCAACAACCTCTTTTCCTTTCCAATCGACCCATCCAGTTCCAGTAGATTTTGTGACCTCTAAATAACGGTCATGAGTTCCTTGGCAGTTATAAGTATTACTTGCATCAGTAAATTGATCTTGAAGGAAAGTTTGTCCATTTTTCTCCATGAAAACCATCCCATCTTCACGGATAACAGGGTAAAGCTGCTTATTATGATCTAAAACAGATTGATAATATTGTTTTTCACTCCAACCAGGATAGGTTAAAAGAATACTGTCTTTTGCTGGAGTAAAATACCATAAATGTGTAATCGCAGAATCAGCATAAATACTCTTTGGATAATCTCTAATAAATTGAATATAATCTGAAGTAGAACGATTTTCAGTTCTGAGTGTATATAGCTGTCCCTCTACTTTTTCACGATGTGGGTTATCAGGATGTTCTCTCAAAAATTTACTTAATGCTTTCTCATCCGCATCTTTTGTTTTTGAATGAAATACTAAAAGTTCATATTTCTCTTTTGCTTCCTCAGCCTGTTTTGCATTTGGATAAGTACGAACAAAAGCCTCATATGAAGTATAACTATGTTCCTCTTTTGCTGTTTCAAAACCCAAGCTATCACGAAGTTCGATAGCTCTAGGAATTAATAATGAATTAGGAAAACGTTTAATGTAGGCTACAAAACTCTCCTCTTCCATTTCTTCTTCACATTGTATAAATGCTAATTCTTCAACTTGATTGAGCCAAAAAATAATCGAATCTTCCGAAACATTTCCTTTCAACCAATCTTCTTTTTCATCTTCATCCGACTCTGACCACAATGAATCAGCTATCTGAAAATGTTGATAAGATGTATCAAGGTTTATGTGGTCTGTTGCATGTAAATAATACAAACCTACAACTGATTGTAGAACAGCACTATTTGAATTTACAGCATCTTCTTTTTGTAATTTTTTATCGACTTTTTCATATTCACCTTTCAATGCCCACTTCCAAAATGTATTAACACTTTGAGCGTGTAACATGTTAGTAAACATAAAAAGAAGTAGCAAAAGGACTAGTTTTTTTGCCTTTCTAATATTTATGAGAAGTAAAAATATATTCAATATTATCGTATTTGCTATTTAGTTTTAATGAATCAACTTCAGAAAACATTTTTAGTTGGTTGGTAGTTTTACTAAAATCTGAATATCAACTTCATTACTTTCGTTCTATTTATAAGGCCAAAGTTAAGATATTATATAACTATACACCAAAATCAATTATAAATCCTTCAATTACGTACTTTTAATCACTGTTTTTCCTAATTTAAAGTTTTGTTTCACAAAATGAAGAAGTAATTCACTCTTTGTTATTAAGAATTCAAAGTGAAGTTTAACTTTGTGACTAAGTTAATTTTAAAAATAGATGTCTAAATCAGGTCTTCCTTTTTTTGTTGCCAAAAGATACTTCATTTCTCAAAGGAATATGAAAAGTATACCACTTATGCTTATTGTTTTAGTGGTTCAAATGTTTTTTGGTATCCTAATATTTCTTGGAAAGGCAATCGGTGTACTATTTACTTTCTCTCCCAAAAAAATTCGCAAAACCTATAAAGGGTTAGCTGAACGGTTTATCAAACAAAATTTCATTCAAACACTATCAAATATTGCAATGATAGGTGTAGGTTTTGGAACTGCAGCACTTGTGATTGTTCTTTCTCTTTTCAATGGAATGGAACAAACACTTACAGGTATGTTTAATCGACATAATCCAGAGTTAAAAATCATTCCTGCTAATGGGAAATCTTTTCCTTATACATGGACATTAAGAAATGAAATAGAGGAAGTAGAAGGTATTTCAGCAATCACAGAAGTTATTGAAGATAAAGTACTTATTCTTTATAACAACAAACAAAAAGTAGTTACAATGAAAGGGGTGAGTGAGAATTTTGCTCAACAAACACAAATTGATACTACTGTTGTTTTAGGAACCAATAAACTTTTTAACAACGATACAAGGTATGCATTGGTAGGTTCTGGTGTTTATCAAGAACTTGGACTAAGGCTTAGAGATAGTATGTATCCTTTACAATTTTGGTATCCAAAACGTAAAGGAAAAGCTTCTTTGGATCCAACTAAAGCATTCAATAAAAAAATCATACAAGCAGGAGGCGTTTTTGTTGCTGAACCTCAGTTCGATCAAGCAACAGTAATTGTATCTCTTAAGTTTGCGAATTCTCTTCTGAATTATGAAAACTTGAGAACAGGTTTAGAAATAAAAACAACGGATGAAGTTACAGCAAATGAAGTCAAAAAATCATTACAAAAACTTCTAGGCAATGACTTTATCATCAAAACAAGGCCCGAACAACAAGCTCAAGTACTAAGAGCATTGAAAATTGAAAAATTCTTCACATATGGTACTTTTGCTCTCATTCTAGGTATTGCTTCTTTTAATGTTTTCTTTGCGTTAGCAATGTTATCTATCGAAAAAGGACATGATATGAGCATTTTAAAATCTATGGGAGCAACTCGACAAATGATAGGTAAAATCTTTTTATTCGAAGGGAGCTTAGTTGCTTTATCAGGGGCTATTTTTGGATTGATTTCAGGATATATTTTCTGCTTTACTCAAGAGAAATTCAAATGGATTAGTACAGGAGCCAACAATGGAATCCTTGATGCTTACCCTGTTGAAACAAGATGGGAAGACTTTCTAATTATTTGCCTTACTGTAACTACAATTACTCTTTTTGCTTCTATCATTCCAGCAAGAAATGCAATGAAAAATGCTGGACGATAAGTTTTAAATAATAGTATTGATACAAACAAAATAAATATATATCATGAGTTTAATCGATAAAATTAAATCTTCTGTAAAGGAAAATTTAGACGAAATCATTGCCAATAGAAGACATCTTCATGCCAATCCAGAATTATCTTATCAAGAATTTGAAACTGCAAAATTTGTAGTCAATAAGTTAAAAAGTTATGGTGTAGAGGTACAGGAAGGTGTTGCAGAAACAGGCGTAATCGGATTAATTAAAGGAAAAAATCCAGATAAAAAGATTATTGCTTTGCGTGGTGACATGGACGCCCTACCAATTACTGAAGAAAATGATGTTCCTTATAAATCTAAAAATGTAGGTGTGATGCATGCATGTGGTCATGATGTACATACAACTTCATTATTAGGTGCTGCTCAAATTTTACAATCAATTAAAGATGAGTTTGAAGGAACTGTTAAGTTAATCTTTCAACCAGGAGAGGAAAAACTTCCTGGAGGCGCCTCATTAATGATCAAAGATGGTGCTTTACAAAACCCTGCTCCTTCAAAAATAATCGGTCAACATGTAATGCCATTCATTGAAGTGGGTAAAGTAGGCTTTAGAGAAGGAATGTACATGGCTAGTGCTGATGAAATTTATTTTACTGTAAAGGGTAAAGGAGGTCATGCTGCAATGCCAGAAAAAAATATAGATCCCGTAGTCATTACATCTCATATTATTGTTGCATTACAACAAATTGTAAGTAGATATGCTGCTCCAAAAATTCCATCTGTATTATCATTTGGAGATGTTAGAGCAATTGGTGCTACCAATGTCATCCCTAATGAAGTTAAGGTACAAGGTACATTCAGAACTATGAATGAAGAGTGGAGAGCTGAAGCACACGAACGTATTACAAGTATTGCCAAAGGTATTGCTGAAGGTATGGGCGCTACAGTAGATATGAATATCTGTAAAGGTTATCCATTCTTAGTCAACGAACCTGAATTAACAAGAAGAAATAAAGCGGGTGCAATTGAATATCTTGGAGAGGATAATGTTGTTGATCTAGACATTTGGTTAGCTGCAGAAGATTTCTCTTATTATTCGCAAGAAATGGATGCTTGTTTCTATAGATTAGGAACAAGAAATGAAGAAAAAGGAATCGTTTCTAGTGTACATACTCCTACTTTTGATATTGATGAAGATGCCATGGAAATTGGTGTTGGATTAATGACTTGGTTAGCTATTAAAGAGCTTCAGTTCCAAGGATAACGATCATTAAACAAGTAATAAAGCCTTGTAGATTTATATAAAATGTACAAGGTTTTTTTATGCTGATTTTTTTCTACTTTTGTCAGTAAAATAGACATTATGACAACCGTTTTTTATACGTTGTCAGTTGAATTAAGACAGAATGACTTAAAAATGTTGCTTGGCAGAATTGTTGAAAAGTAACGTTGGTGTATATTTTAGACTTGAAAAAATACCAAAATGGCAGAAAATAAAGAAAACGAAAATATAGAAAATAAAGAAGAACAAGTAGAAGAAACTGGTTCTGAAAATAAAACTGAAGAGCAAGATGCAAATCTTAGCGAAACAGAAAAATTACAACAAGAACTTGGTGAAATGAAGGACAAATACCTTCGTTTATACTCTGAGTTCGATAACTTCCGTAGACGTACTTCAAAAGAAAAATTAGAGTTACAAAAAACTGCTTCTGAAAAAGTACTTACGGCTATTATCCCTACAATTGACGATTTAGAGAGAGCGATTGCGGCGAATGAAAAAATCGAAAGTGCTGAAGTAAAACCAGTACTTGACGGTGTAGTGATGATTAAAGATAAAATGCTTAAAACTTTAGAAGGACAAGGTTTAAAACAAATCGAGGATGCTACAGGTAAAGAGTTAAATACAGATTACCATGATGCAATCACTCAAATCCCTGCCCCAACTGAAGAATTTAAAAATAAAATTGTTGATGTAGTTGAAAAAGGCTACACGTTAAACGATAAAGTTATCCGCTACGCTAAGGTGGTAGTTGGGCAATAAACTATAATTATCATTTATGTCGAAGACAGACTTTTATGAAGTACTTGGTGTAGAGAGAAGTGCTTCTAGTGGCGAAATCAAGAAAGCTTACCGTAAGGTCGCTATTAAATATCACCCAGATAAAAACCCTGGAGACAAAGAAGCTGAAGAAAAGTTCAAAGAAGCTGCTGAAGCTTACGAAATATTGAGTGACGATCAAAAACGTTCTCAATATGACCGTTTTGGACATCAAGCTTTCGATGGGTCTGGTGGATTCGGTGGTGGAGGTGGAATGAATATGGATGACATATTCTCACACTTCGGCGATATTTTCGGTGGCGGTGGTAGCCCGTTTGGTGATTTCTTCGGTGGCGGAGGTGGTGGCCGACGTCAAAAAAAAGGTTCTAACTTAAGAATTAAACTTAAGCTTAACCTTCAAGAAATGGCTAAAGGTGTTGAAAAGAAGGTTAGAATCAAACGTTATACGTCTTGTGAACCTTGTAACGGCACAGGTGCTAAAAACGGTACTGAACTTGATACTTGTCAACAATGTCACGGTAGTGGACAAGTTCAAAAGGTAGTGAACACTATGTTGGGACAAATGGTCTCAAATACGACTTGTCCATCTTGTAATGGTGAAGGTAAAATCATCAAAACAAAATGTGATAATTGTAAAGGTGAAGGACGTATGTATACTGAAGAGGAAGTAGCAATCAACATCCCTCCAGGGGTTGATGATGGAATGCAACTTTCTATGAGAGGTAAAGGTAACATGCCTAAAGGTGGTGGTGTTGCTGGAGATCTTTTAATTGTCATCGAAGCTATCGAAGATGAGCAGTTACATCGTGATGGTGAAAATATTCACTATGAACTACACCTAAGCATCATGGATGCGGCACTAGGAACAACTGTAGAAATTCCAACATTGACTGGAACTGTAAAAGTACCAATCGATGCAGGAACACAAAGTGGTAAAGTGCTTCGATTAAGAGGAAAAGGTATTCGTGATATTAATGGATATGGTGTCGGTGATCAATTAATTCATATTTCTGTATTCACTCCTGTGAAACTATCATCAGAAGAAAAAGATATGATGAAAAAACTAAGAGATCACAAAAACTTTATTCCTACAAAAGAGCACAAACAAGAAAAGCGTAAGAATTTCTTCTCAAGAATGAAAGACTTCTTTGCTCAATAAGATTTACGATAACTAGTTACAAAGGAATACTCTTTTATCATCTACATGGTTTTGAGTTAAAGATTCAATACCAATATATAAATCACTCCAGCTATGAATTTTAGCTCGGAGTGATTTTTTTGTTTAAAATCAATTAAAATACTAGGGTAATACCTATTATATTTGCATTTTAGATTATATAAATAACCTCTTTATGTTAACTCGCCAGACACAAATCCGAATTAATTATGCAGATACTGACCAAATGGGTTTTGTTTATTATGGTCATTATGCAAAGTTTTTCGAAATTGGAAGAACGGAAGCCCTTAGATCATTGGGTATGAGTTACAAAGAAATGGAAGCTGATGGCGTAATGCTTCCTGTATTGGAAAACTACTCTAGGTATATTAAACCAGCAAAGTATGATGATCTTCTTACGATCACTACTAAATTAGTCAAATTACCTACTGTCCGATTACATTTTGAGTATGAGATTCAAAATGAAGAAGGAGAACTTTTACATAAAGGTTGGACGAAATTAGCCTTTATGAGTAAAGAAACATATCGCCCGTGTAGAGCACCAAAACGCTTTTTAGAGTGTATTGCTCCTTTCTTTCCTGAAAATTAATATACTTTGACAAAGAAAGATTTAAATACAAGATTAAAAGAACTCAAGGTCTATCAAAAAACAATAGATTCTTTGCGAAGTGAAAGAGTTCCACATACGAAAGTGTCTTTTTATACATTCTGTATTGCACTTATTAATCGTATTGACCAAAATGATTTACTTCAAAGAGGACAAGCCATTGCTTTTAGCTTTAGCCTTGCAATGCTCCCCTTTATTATATTCTTCTCCACCTTGATCTCTTATATACCAAGTGATCAGGTCAACATGATGTTTAAGATTTTCAGAGAAGAAATGTTACCTCAATATGTTTATCAAGCTATTGAAGGACCTATACAAGATTTGAGTGGTAGATCAAGAGGTGGTTTATTGTCTTTTGGTTTCATTGGTGCTACTTATGTGGCAACAACAGGTATGAGAACATTAATGAATGCATTCAATAGCTGTTACCATATGCAAGACAAACGAAGTATGATAGAACAGTTTAGAGTGGCTTTATTCCTCACATTCCTGTTTCTTCTCACATTATTTGTTTCATCATTCTTACTCATTTCAGGTAAACATTTCTTTGAACACCTGCATGACATTGGTTTTTTGAATAATGCATTCACAATTTATTCTCTCATCTTTTTGAGATTATTTCTCATTATTCTCATCTTTTTTATGAATATCACCTTGATATTTAAGTATGCACCGAATGAAGTAATGAAACATCAAATCTTAAATCCAGGTTCAGTAATTGCCACCACTTTATCAATTGTTGTTTCTTTATTATTTGGATTATACTTAGATACATTTAATTCATACGATATTTTATATGGCTCATTGGGAGCAATTATGGGAATGATGGGTTGGATCTTTACAATCGCTATGATCCTATTAATCGGTTTTCAGATCAATACAACGATCGAAGAAGCTAAATTATGGGTAGAAAGTGACAATCAACCTGAAGAATTTAGGTAATTTAATTTTATTTAGATTTTTTATTTATAAAAGTGTTGGATAATTAAAATCAACCTTGCATATTTGCACCCGTCCAATGACACAGAGAGTTGGCAGAGTGGTCGAATGCGGTGGTCTTGAAAACCATTGTACCGCGAGGTACCGGGGGTTCGAATCCCTCACTCTCTGCAAGTAAAACCTTTAGAATTCGTTCTAAAGGTTTTTTTTATGCCTATATTTTTTTGTAAATTATGTCCAGAGATTAATGCATTGCACTCATTGAAATATCTCTTTTGAAAAAAACTCTTCTAACTGAATCCTTTTTTTGAAAAGTTACGTATATTTAAATAAGTGTCAAATATTAAATAATTACAAATTAACATGTCTAAAAAATTAGTAAAATCCACTTCTAATTCTGTCTTTTCTGGAGTTTGTGGTGGTCTTGGAAATTACTTTAACATCGACCCTACTATTTTACGTGTAGGATTCGTTGCCAGCCTTTTCTTTACATTCTTCTCAACAGCTTTAGTTTATTTTGCTATGGCTTTTGTAATGCCAAAGGATGATACATATTTCTATTAGAAAAAAGGCTAGATAAATAAAAAGAGATTAGTTCTTAATACGAACTAATCTCTTTTTTTTTATACAACTACCTGTACATTGTTATTCATCTAAAAGACATCTACTGATGACCATTTTTTGAATGTTAGAAGTACCTTCTCCAATAGTACATAATTTAGCATCTCTATAGTATTTCTCAACAGGATAGTCTTTTGTAAAACCATACCCACCAAAAATCTGTACAGCTTCATCTGCACATTTCACAGCAACCTCTGAGGCATAATATTTTGCCATTGCGGATGCTTTATTAATATTTTCTCCTCTTTGCTTTTTGATAATTGCTTCTTTGATCAGCAACCTTGATGCTTCGACCTGTGTAGCCATATCAGAAAGTTTGAAAGATATTCCTTGGAAAGAAGATATCGACTTACCGAATTGCTTTCTTTCTTTTGAGTACTGAATAGCACAACGTAAAGCACCATTAGCAATTCCTAAACTTAATGCTGCAATAGAAATTCTACCGCCATCAAGAATTTTTAATGCCTGTACAAAGCCTTCTCCTACTTCTCCTAGAACATTATCCTCTGAAAGCCTACAATCCTCAAAAATCATCTCTGTAGTTTCAGAAGTACGCATACCTAACTTTCTTTCTTTACGTCCTCCAGAAAAACCTTTCGTTCCTCTTTCTACAACGAAAGCTGTCATACCATGCTTATCTCCTTTTTCACCTGTTCTAGCCATTACAACGGCTACATTTCCACTTTTACCGTGTGTGATGAAATTCTTGGATCCATTAAGAACCCATTCATTTCCTTCTTTTTTGGCTACGGTCATCATGTTACCAGCATCAGATCCTGTATTAGGTTCTGTTAGTCCCCATGCACCGATCCATTCTCCACTAGCTAATTTTGGTAACCATCTTTGTTTTTGATCTTCATTACCAAACATCAAAATATGATTTGTACACAATGAATTGTGAGCAGCTAAAGACAATGCAATACCTGGATCGAAATAAGCTAATTCAGAAATAGCAGTTACATACTCGTGATACCCTAGGCCTGTTCCTCCGTATTTTTCAGGAACTAAAATCCCCATTAAGCCAAGCTCACCTAGCTTATGAAATACTTCGATTGGGAAATGTTCGTCATCATCCCATTTTTCTCTATAGGGTTCGATGTGTTTTTCGCCAAAACTCTTGACCGAGTCTGCGACCATCTTTTGGGTGTCCAAACTTTCTTGTACCATAATGTTTAGTTTTATGTGTGGTTAGTGTGGTTAAATAAAATAAGAGTAGTGATTCAAAAAGGCATAGCTTACCTTTTGAATAATCTTATTATGGTTAAAATTTACTGTTTAATTGATGTGTTTTCTAATTAAAGAATAGTAGTTTTATTATTACAATATTTAAACTAAAGAAAATTAATCCTTAAAGCAACAGTTCTGTGCGTAAATATCTAAGTATCATTAAGTATTTCGCTTTCATCCTATTATCAACTCCTTTTTTGAGCAATGCTCAAGATATGAAAGCCGTAAAGTCCAATATTAAAACTTTATGTTCCAATAATTTTTATGGACGAGGATATACTTTTAACGCTGATAAAAAAGCAGCTTCTTTTATTGGTAACGAATTTAAAGAGATCGGAGTTATTCCTTTCCCTGGTCAATCAAGTTACTTCCAAGAATACAATTTGGACATCAATACATTTCCAGAAGCCTCAACATTCAAAATCAATAATAAAAAATTAAAGTTAGGTGTAGATTATATTCCAGCTGGAGATGCAGGTAAGGGTGCCTACGAAAAGGCTGATTGGTTTATTTTAGATGATGCTGTTTTTAATGATGATCAACTTCTTAAAGCTTTTATCAAAGAAGATTTAGCTGGAAAAGTAGTATGTTATGATGAGCAACATGAAAGAACAAGATTCAATTGGAATAGAGCTTTGCATGAAAAAATAATGCAGGCAGAAGCTGTCGTAGTTTTATATGATGATAAATTAACTTTTAGTCAAAACAGATGGCAATTACCTAAGCCTAGATTTTATGTTTCAAGACAAGCTTTACCAGAAGATATTAATACTGTGTCTTTCGATATTTCACCTCAATTTTATAAAGACTATACTTCTCAGAATGTGATTGGTTACATTCCTGGAAAAAATAAGGATAAATACATTGTATTTTCAGCACATTATGATCACTTAGGAAGTATTGGAAAAAAGTGTTATTTCCCTGGTGCAAATGATAATGCATCAGGTATTAGTATGCTTATTGAATTAGCAAAATATTATAAACAACACCCTCCTAATTATTCCGTTGTTTTCATAGGTTTTGGAAGTGAAGAAGCAGGGTTAATCGGTTCTGCTCATTATGTAGAACATCCTTTATTTCCGCTAAAAAACATTGAATTCCTGATTAATTTAGATCTTTTTGGTTCAGGAGAAGAAGGGGTAATGGCTGTCAATGGAAAAATATTTACGGAGCAATATGATTTATTGCGTAAAATTAATGACGAGAATAAATATCTAACAGCAGTTTTAGCGAGAGGTAAAGCAGCTAATTCTGATCACTATTTTTTCTCAGAAAATGGAGTGCCTAGTTTTTTCTTTTATCTAATGGGAAAATCATGGACACATTATCATGATATTTATGATGCTCCTCCACTTCCATTAAGTGATTTTTCAAATGCTTACCAATTAATTACGAACTTTAGTAATGCACTTATGCTTACAGAATAACTTTATTCCTTCTTGAAAAACACTTAAATAGTTAGATAAATAGTAATTTCTTCTACTTTGTTGATATGATTATGAGAAGTTTACAACTTTCATGACTGCTTCTTGATAAGTTCCATTAACTTTGCAAAAATTTGGACCTTGTGCAGATATTGGAATGTACTCGGTTCGTATACACGAGACAAATAATATTATGCAAGACGATAATAAGAAAAAGCATTTCAAAAGATATAATAAGCAACGTCCAAAGCCTAATGCTGATGATATCATGTATGGCATACAGCCTGTAGTTGAAGCACTTGAAGCTGGAAAACAATTTGAGAAACTTTTCATCACAAGAGATTCACATAATGAATCAATTGCTGAAATTCATAAAATGGCTACTAAAGCTGGGATTGTTGTTTCAAGAGTTCCAGTTGAAAAGCTACAAAGAATCACTTCTAAAAATCACCAAGGTGTAATTGGTTTTGTTCCTGCTATCGACTACGTTGATCCACAAAACGTAATTGCCTCTACTTTTGAAGAAGGAAAAACACCACTAGTTTTAGTTTTAGATAGAGTAACTGATGTTAGAAACTTCGGTGCTATTGCAAGAACTGCAGAGTGTGCTGGTGTTGATTTAATTGTAATTCCTAAAAAAGGATCTGCTCAAATTGGTAGTGATGCTGTAAGAACTTCTGCTGGTGCATTAAACCATATTCCTGTCGCTAGAGTTGATGATTTACAATCTGCTATTCTTGATATCCAAGGTAGTGGTTTACAAGTTGTTTGCTGTACAGAAAAAGGGTCTAAAGATGTTTACTATGTAGATATGGAAATCCCTACTGCTGTAGTAATGGGTTCTGAAGAAGATGGTATCTCACCAGATATCATTCATATGGCAGATAAATTGGCGAAAATTCCAATGACAGGTAAAGTAAGTTCATTAAATGTAGGTGTTGCTGCGGGAATTATCATTTTTGAGGCAAACAGACAGCGAATGATGACGGCACAGAAATAGATTTTCTTATCTTTGCAGTCAATTATAAACTATAAATAAGCATTGTATGCAATTTACGGAGAATTGTAATTCCATTTTCTCATCAAGTATTGAGAAATATCATATAAAAGATCACGTTGACACACCTATCGAAAACCCATTCGATAAAGAAGATATCCAACATTTACTTTACTTAAAAAACTGGATTGATACAGTTCAGTGGCACTTGGAAGATATCATTCGTGATCCAAATATCAATCCTGATGAAGCATTAAAAATCAAAAGAAGAATTGATGCTTCTAACCAAGAACGTACAGATGTTGTAGAATATATCGACAGCTGGTTCTTAGATAAATACAGTAATGTTACTCCAGTAGAAGGTGCTTCTATCAATACAGAAAGTCCTGCTTGGGCAATTGATAGACTTTCTATTCTTGCTTTGAAAATTTATCATATGCAAGAAGAAGCAGAACGTACAGATGCTTCTGAGGAACACAAACAAGCTTGTCAAGCGAAACTTGATATCTTATTAGAGCAAAGAGTAGATTTATCTACTGCTATAGAAGAACTTATCAATGATATCGCTGCAGGCAAAAAATACATGAAGGTTTATAAGCAAATGAAAATGTATAATGACCCTTCATTAAACCCAGTTCTTTACAAAGAAGGAAAATAATTCCTCTTTTTTATTGATACATCAGAAGTTGTTCTCTTTCAATTATTTTATAATAAATAGAAGGTGAACAACTTTTTTCGTCTTAAGATATGTCTAAAAAAATTCTATCACTTCGATTTTCAGCAATGGGTGATGTTGCGATGACAGCACCGGTATTAAAAGAAATTTTAGCTCAAAATGAGGATCTTGAAATCGTAATGGTTTCTCGACCATTTTTGAAGCCTTTTTTCGATAATATTCCAAGACTTACTTTTTTTGGAGCTGATCTAAATAACAAATATAAAGGATTTGGAGGGTTAAGAGCATTAGTCAAAGATCTCAAAAAATTAGGTCCTTTTGATGCTGTAGCTGATCTTCATTCAGTACTAAGAACTTTTGTAATCGGTGGATTATTCCAATTATCTGGCCATAAAGTTGTAAGAATTGATAAAGGAAGAAATGAGAAAAAAGCACTTGTTAATCCAAAAAATAGAGAATTAAAACAGCTTAAGAAAACAACAGAAAGATATGCAGATGTATTTAGAAAATTAGGTTTCAATGTAAATTTATCGCATACTCTTCCTGAAAAAGAAAATCCAATTTTAGATCAAGAAAGTCAATCTCTATTAGGTATAAAAGAAGGTCCTTGGATTGGTCTTGCCCCTTTTGCTCAACATCAAGGAAAAATTTGGGGTGAGAAAAAAGCAGTCGCTTTAGGTAAACTTTTAGCCGAAAAGAAAAATGCTAAAATTATCTTTTTTGGAGGTCCTGGCAAAGAAGAAGAAATTCTTAAAGAATGCCTAAAAGAAGTACCTAATAGCATAAGTCTGGCTGGAACTGTTAAGCTAAAAGAGGAATTAGATATTATCTCTCACTTAGATGTAATGATAAGTATGGACTCAGCCAACATGCATATGGCTTCATTAAAAGGAGTAGAATGCGTATCCGTTTGGGGAGCAACACATCATTATGCTGGATTTTTAGGGTACGGTCAGTCTACAGATAATATTGCTGAAATTTCAGTTAAAGAACTAGATTGTAGACCTTGTTCTGTCTTTGGCAATAAACCATGCCTAAGAGAAGATTATGCTTGTTTAGATCATATCACTCCTGAAATGGTTTACAAGAAAACTGTAGATGTACTAGAAAAAGCGTAACTTAAAATATGACATTAATTAATGTACTTGACCTTGTTGGAACCTTTGTGTTTGCAATTTCTGGTGCGTTAGCTGCATCAGAAAAGCGTTTTGACATTTTTGGGGCTATGTTTGTAGCCAGTGTTACCGCTGTTGGAGGAGGAACCGTAAGAGATATGATCTTAGGGGCTACTCCTGTTTTTTGGACTGTCGATGTCAACTATCTAATTGTCATTACTATGGCAGTTGCTTTTACTATTCTTTTTAAAAAAACAGTAGCAAAACTCCGAAATACAATATTCTTATTTGACACTTTAGGGTTAGGAGTATTTACTTTTATTGGTCTAGAAAAAGCTTTATTATTCGATATCACACCTTCTATTGGTATTGTAATGGGAACATTTACGGCCGTTTTGGGAGGTGTTATACGTGATACGCTTTGTAATGAAGTACCATTAATTTTCCGTGAAGAAATATATGCATCTGCTTGTATCATTGGATGCCTGACTTTTATTGGATTATCTTATTTAGACGTATCTCATTTCATTGCCACATGGAGTTGTATTGGTTCCGTAATCCTGATTCGTTTATTAGCGATCAAATATAAAATTGGTCTCCCTAAAATTTAAATTTTTCAATAAATGCTATCTTGATTTTTCATTAAATCAAACTTCCACAAACTTATCTAAATCATGAAACAAATTAGTCTTACCTTCCTATTAATGCTTCTTGCAAGTATGCTGTATGCACAAAATCCTTCAAAAATTAATTTAAGTATTGAAGAATTACGAAGTACAGACGGATTTATTTTAATTGAGGTCATTGACGAAAATGATAATACAATAAAACAAATCAAGGAAGCTATTGTAGACAATATTTTATCCATTTCTATCTCAGATATTATACCCGGAACATATGGTATCCGAATTTGTCATGATGAAGATGGTAGTAATGATATGACTTTAAATTGGTTGGGTATTCCAAAAGAAGGTTTTGGATATTCATGGGATAGAAAAGTAGTCATGAAAGAACCTGATTTTGAAGATTATGCCTTTACTGTGGAGGAAGAAAATGAAACAGAAGTCAAGATTAAACTACAATACTTATAAGGAATTAAAGATAACATATGAAGATTTGTTAATTTGTTCGAAAGTTTAAACAAATATTCTTCCTATCCTTTTCTTTTAACAACAATTGTGGTAATGATTAATTATCTTTGTTATGAATAATAAGAAGCTAATCTTTTATTTAATCATATAGGATTGATGTTCTTCTTATTCTATTGAGCAATCCAATACTGTCTCGTTGGAGACTAAAAATATAAGTTTATTATGCAAATCGTATTATTAACATTAGGTATATTTGGTGCATTCTTCTTATTGATGTCAGTGAAGTTAATCTTCAAAAAAGACGGTAAATTTGAAGGTACTTGTGCGTCACAAAGCCCTTTCCTTAATCCTGAAGGAAAAACATGTAGCTTCTGTGGTAATGACCCAAGCCAATGCAAAAACAAACAGCAGAGTGCATAATCTCTCTACTAAAAAAATTACACTATCTCTCGAATAGTGCAAAAGTCTAAATACCAAATAGTGTATTTAGACTTTTTTATTTGACTCTACTTCCTAAAAATTCCTATTTCTTGCTTACTCTCCAGTAATCGTGTATTTTAGAAAGCAACCAAAACATGAACTATTTTTTTATAGTCTACTAGCTTTATGAAAATAAATAATACTTTTCTATCCCGTCTACTTTACTCAAAAGTTCTCTTCACGTTATCACTGATTTTTATTTTCCAATGTACTTATGCTCAAAAAAAGCCAAAGCAGAATCATTGGAAGGATTTTAAATTTGAAAGTATAGGCAATACAAAAACAGTAAAAATAACAGGTCATCATATCTCTAATAGTGATAAAAGTAGAGATCTTGTTATACCCGATAAAATCAATGGAAGAAAAGTAGTTGAAATAGATAATAAAGCATTTTTTAGTTTTCCTAAAAGAAACAATGGTAAGGGGTATGTAAAATTTAGTGGTCGATTATATCTACCAAAGTATCTAAAAAAAATAGGTGTAGATGCTTTTAGAAAAAATGATTTTAAAGGTGAAATTTTACTTCCAAATTCATTAGATGAAATTGGTTACAAAGCTTTTAATGAAAATAATTTCACAGGAGATTTAACGATTCCTCGGAATGTAAAGAAAATTGCAGAAGGTGCATTCTCTCAAAATAAATTAGACGGATATTTATTTATTAATAGCAATAAACTCATTACAATTTCGAAAGGAACTTTTGAGAAAAATAGCTTTACGGGCAATCTCAATTTTCCATCAGGCTTAAAAGAGATTCAAGATAATGCATTCAGAAATGCCTTTAAAAGTGATCAACAAAATGGTACACTCTTATTACCATCAACGCTAAATACAATTGGAAAAGAGGCATTTAAAGGAAATAATTTTAGTGGAACATTAGTACTTCCATCTAATCTTTCATCTGTTGGTAATGCTGCATTTTCAAACAATCGATTTACAGGTAAGTTAACCATACCTCCCAACCTAACAGTAATAAAAGAAAAAGCTTTTGAAAATAACTTATGGAATGAAGTGGAAATTAGAACTCCTTCTGCACGTGATTTTCAAAATAAAATCTTTAGTAATAATGCTAATTTAAGTAGTATAGCTATTCCATGTTCGATAAGTTTAGATGAATTTCCTTATGATGCATTTAGTGGAACAAAAATCCAGTTAATCATGGATCCTATACTCTCTGGAAATATTATGACAGGTTATCGAGATGTTTTAGACCCTAATAAATTCCCTTTAGTATTAGGTCATTATAACGGAAAAGATATTGATCAAATAAAAATTAAAGGTGAAAAATCAATTCTATTTACTAAAGCTCAACAAAACAATCATCTTTTCTACCCTCCTTGTATTAATAGTATTGATCTACCTATTGAGCTTAGTCATTTTGATGTATTAGATCATGAAGAAAATGTAGAGATCATATGGACAACGACACAAGAAATCAACAATAGTCATTTTATTTTAGAAAAATCAAATGATAATAGATCTTACGAATTATTATCGGCTAAAATACAAGGGGCTGGAAATTCAAATGTAGAAAATCAATATAGTTTTATAGATAAGTCTCCTTTAAAGGGTCGAATCTATTACAGGTTGACACAAGTGGATTTTGATGGTAACAAAGAGACTTGGACTAAAATAATAGAGCATAGTGGTCATGGCATGGAAAAAGTTGTAAGTGTGTATCCTAATCCTGCCAACTATAAACTTAACATTGCTTTAAATTTGACTCAAGATGATATTGCTACTTACCAATTTACAGATGTTTCCTCAGGTCTAGTTATTGATGCTACACCTGATAATACATCTTCAAGGTCAAAAGTTACTTTTAATGTTTCTACTTTTCATGCAGGCACTTATATTCTCACCGTAAAGGTAAATCATACTGTCGCCTACAGTGGAAAAGTGATCATAGTTAGCCATCGGTCTAGGTCAAAAACAGAACAAAAAGACAAAGAGTAAAAAAAGATTGATAATCACATCAAATTATCAACCGATTGCAGAGAAAAAAGTCGATAAAAAGTCATAAGACCTAACGATTATCAGTTAAATGTTCTGTTTACATTTTTATATTTGTCAGTATTCAATGAATTAATAATCAATAACAATAAACTAATTTATGTCTAAATCCGCTAAACCTAATTTATCGTTTTGGCAAATTTGGAACCTAAGTTTTGGATTCTTAGGTGTTCAGTTTGGCTTTGCATTACAAAATGGTAATGTAAGTCGTATCCTTCAAGCTTTAGGTGCTGATGTTCATGATTTAGGATACTTCTGGCTTGCGGCTCCAATAGCAGGTATAATTATTCAACCAATTATCGGTGGTGCATCAGACAGTACATGGACTAAATTTGGACGTAGAATTCCATTTATCTTTGGTGGTGCAATTGCTGCTACATTAGCAATGTTCTTAATGCCTAACTCAGAATTCTTTGTCGCTTTAATGCCTCCTATGTTGTTTGGAGCAACTATGTTATTAATCATGGATGCCTCATTTAATATCACTTTCCAACCTTTTAGAGCTTTGGTAGGCGATATGGTAAATGACAAACAAAGAGATTTAGGATATTCAGTACAATCATTCTTGATCAATACTGGAGCAGTCATTGGATCTGCTTTACCATTTATTCTCACCATGATAGGTGTAGCAAATGAACCAGCAGAAGGACAAAAAGTTGCTGATAGTGTTGTTTGGTCATTTTATATTGGTGGTGCTACTTTAATGTTAACCGTTTTATGGACTGCATTAAGAACTAAAGAGTATCCTCCAGAAGAATATGCAGAATATAACAACATTGACTTAGATAAAAAGGAAGAGAAATCGAATGATTCATTTATCAAAACCTTAATCTCTTCTCCAAAGGTTATGTATCAATTAGCTGCAGTTCAACTATGTTCATGGGTTGCATTCTACTTCATGTGGGTATATTCAACACCAGCAATTGCTCAACATATTTGGCATACAGCACCAGATGATTCAACTTCAATTGCATTCAATGAAGCTGGTAACTGGGTGGGAATAATGTTCGCTATGTATTCTTTTGCGGCTGCTTTATTTTCTGTGGCAATGCCAAGTTTAATTAAAGCAACAAGTAGAAAAACTGTGTATGCTGGAGCACTAGTTCTAGGTGGTCTAGGTTTACTAAGTATTGGTATGATCCAAGATAAATACTTCTTATTAATTTCGATGATTGGAGTCGGAATTGCATGGGCTGCAATTTTAGCGATGCCTTTTAGTATTTTATCCGAGAATTTACCTGCTGAAAAAATGGGTATTTACATGGGTATATTCAATGTAACTATTGCGGGTCCTCAAATTTTTGCAGGCTTATTTGGTGGATCAATTGCTTCAACATTTTTTGATGGTAATGCTGTAGGTTTATTAACAATGGCAGGAGTTATTCTATTAGTTGGAGCCTTATGTGTATTTATTGTACAAGACAAAAAGAAAGTAGCATAAGCTGCTAATTATTTCATATTCTGAGCATTTAAGCATTAAAAATGTTTAAATTCACTCAATATCCTCAAGACATAAAAACTACTTCATTAACTTGGGGTAGTTTTTATTTTTTATAGCAAACTGTAGAAGCATGGATCATTATTTACAAGGGGTTTTAACCATATTTTCGTTGGTAAATCCTGTAATATGTGCTCAAATTTTTATTGGGAGATATAGGGAAAGTAGCTATGAAACGAAGTTAAGAGAGCTTACAAAGGCAATCCTTGTCATAGGCTTTATTTTAGCCGGTGCTGCTTTTTTTGGAGCAAGATTATTACATCAATTTGGTATCAGTTTAGATGCATTTCAAGTTGCTGGTGGAATTGTTCTGATATGGATGGGTTTTAATATGTTGAGCAAATCATCAACGCCAAATAGAACTGTTGAAGCAGATGAAGAGGATGATAAATTAATTCCTTTAATCTTATTTGCGGCAAGCCCAGGCACCATAACAGGCGTCATTACCCTAGCAATTGCACAATCAGATGATGCTTTGCCAAGAGTGGCTTTATCATCTATTGGAATGGTACTTTTTATCACTTGGATTATTGTAGCTGTTTTAAGCCGTAAAACAAGTCTCAAACCATCAATGACTAATCAAGTTACAACTCGTTTTATGGGTTTAATTGTTTTAGCAATGGGCGTTCAATTTGCTTTATCAGGCATTATGGACTTCACACAAAATTACCCACATTAAGAAGATTGACTATTACTCCTCCTCTTCTCTTTCATTTTTTTTAAGCAAAGACCTTTTTTGGCACATATTTTACGCTTTTAAAAGTTAATCCTATTGTAATGTACAATTTCTACAATTGTGTCGTTATAAAAGTGATTAGTGATGAAGCATAAAATCTAAAAACTATTTTTTACTTCTTCATCTCTTAATATCAATCGAGAAGATCTAACAAAGCATAAGAATGATAGACAAATATTTAAAGCAATTTACTATCAAACAAATCATTTTTTGGATAGGTGGTATCATCATTGGTGCGATGCTTTTTACAGTATTGACATTAGTGGGACTTTACCAAAATGAAAGTTTGGAGGTAGATATTTCTTCAAGAAATGCCATGCTCTCTCAAAGAATGGTGTTGCTCTCAAATATTTATGTAAATACAGGCGAAGACGTTAATTTAAATAATCTAAAAGAAGCTTTAGACCTTTATGACGGTTCATTATTAGCCATGAAGCACGGTGGTACTGTTCCAAATATGGAAGGCAAAAGAATTCGCCCTGCTAGTGATAGAGTAAATGATTATATCGAAAGAGTAGAAGAAGTTTGGAAACCTTTCAGAAATCATATCAGGATCATCCTTGAAGAGCCACTGACGACTTCTAATTATTCTTTTAACATGAATATTACCCTAGATACAGCTGAATTAGACAGTGTAGGGTTATTGACAAAAATAGATGAAGAAAATGTAACTATCCGTAATAGTTTAACATTCTTGGAAAACAATTCGGATGATATGTTGAAAGTCAATCAAGACTTAGTACAAGCGTATGTAAATGATGCAATTGAAATAGAATATCAAATTACACGCTTCATCATCATTGCTGTTATAGTCATACTGATTATCGGTATCGTTAATGGAATCATTTTAAGAAGAGCGCTTATTCATCCTTTAAATGAGCTTGCTCTAAAAAGTAATGAAATAGCCTCAGGAAATTTAAATGTCAATTTTGAAACGATGGGAACCAAAGAAATGAACACGATGAAAAGTTCATTGGTTTTCATGAAAGAAAAATTAGAAGACATTTCTGAATATGTAATGGAATTTAGTAAAGGTAATTTCAATATCGCCTTTGAAAGAATTCAAGAAGAGCAATTTAAAAATGACCCTTTTATCCATTCATTAATAGAAACTAAAAATAGATTAGAGCAAAACTCTAAGGAAAGAAGTGAAAGAGAATGGGTCAATGAAGGATCTGCGAGGTTAAATAAACTTATCAGAATTCATAGTAATGATGCAACTGAACTTGGGAATGCATTAGTAAAAGAAATTTCAAGGTTTATGGAATGTTCTCATGCTTCTTTTTACATTCATAAGAAAGATCCTATCACTTCAGAAGAATACATGGAACTTGCTTCTTTGTATGCCTTTGATTTTTATAAAGAAGTAGAAAAACAACAAATAAGAATTGGAGAAGGGTTAATTGGTGAAATTTGGCAAGAAGGTGAGTATATATATCTTACTGAAATCCCTGATGATTATGTTCGTATACGCTCTGGTTTAGGTGATGCCGGTCCTTCTGCGTTGATTATTTATCCATTTAAATCACATGGTAATGTTGAAGTGATTTTAGAATTAGCCTCATTTAAACCATTTGAGAAAAAGTCCTTCCAGCTATTAGAAGAGATCGGCGGAGCAATCGCCACCTCTGTAGTAACCTCTGAGAACACTTCTAACGTAAGTAAGCTTTACAATGATAGTAAAAGACTAACGGATGAACTTAGAACCAGTGAGGAGGAAATGAAGCAGAATATGGAGGAACTTCAAGCTACACAAGAATTACTTGTACGTGAAAGAAGGGAAACTGAAAAGGCTAAAAAGCTCTTGAATGAAGTTGTAGACATCACTGGCGGACGTCTTGTGATTGTAGAAGAAGATGGAAATGTTTGGTTTGGAAGTAATTCATTTATTCAATTTGTAAATATTGAAATTGAAGATTTACATCAATTACAAATTGGTCAACTTTTCCCTTCTTTTGAAGAAAAGACAAATTGGAAAGTGGATAAAGATGAACTTTCGATATCGATTAAAAATAGTGAAAATGAATTATTCGAAGTAAATATTGTAATCGAAAAACTTTATTTAGAAAATAGTGATAAGTGGGTTTTCAGGATAATTAATTAATCAATCCTATAAATTCACAAAAAAAGGATGTTTCATCAATTGGAACATCCTTTTTTCGTTTATAAGAATTTCAAGAAAAGCTTATTTTACATCAAAAACTTTTCCTTTTCTAACAAAACCTTCGATTTGATAAGGTGTCATCACCTTATACCAGATATCATCTTCACCAATAATATCGACTCTTTCTCCAGCTGTTAGATTCGTTATATTTTTACTTCCTGCAGAAGGACCACCCATTAATAAGGTTCCTGTACCTTTCACAATGGCTAATTCTCTTTTTAACCCATCATTTGAAAACCAGAGGTAAACACATGAGATCAAAACAATAGCTACAGTTACAGGCACTATAGAAAGTCCTTCCTTTTTCCTCATAAACATGAGTACAAGACCAATTATAAGCAATACGACTACTCCTAAACCTATTCCATTACTCATTTTATTAAACAATGAAATAATGTATTCTTTGTCGGAATATTGGTACCCTAATAATACATGGTCTTCTGCAATCTTTGACATTTTGTTAAATGTTCTTCGATCTGCAGTAAGTCTGTATTGTAAATTAAGAAAATACAAGGCCGAAGCATAATTTCCCTGCCCTTCTTGAATAAATGCCATTCTTAAAAGCATTTTTGAAGAATACATTTTCTTATTTTCCAACAAATCTTCATAGATATTGAAAGCATCTATATACTTTTTGGACTCAAAAAACTCATCTGCTTTAGCAATATCGCCTTCTATTGAAGAATTTGCCAATGATACTTGACTGAAAATCAGTGCGTAAAAACTTATTAAGAATAAAAAAAATCTCATTATTTGCTTGATATTGAAAATCATTCTACATTTGCACTCGCAAAAAAGGAAACTAAACGAGTTTCCAAATTTAAGAGAGGATTTTGAATTAAGTAATTTTAAGTCCAATCTTTTAGAAAAATTATGATTCCGTAGCTCAGTTGGTAGAGCATCTCCCTTTTAAGGAGAGGGTCCTGGGTTCGAGCCCCAGCGGGATCACACTTGATAATAACTGATATCAAGCTCACGTGGTGAAATTGGTAGACACGCCATCTTGAGGGGGTGGTGGGAGCAATCCCGTGTTGGTTCGAATCCAATCGTGAGCACTAGTTATTATTTTAAAAATATTTCTTATCTTAGATAAGACGATTCCGTAGCTCAGTTGGTAGAGCATCTCCCTTTTAAGGAGAGGGTCCTGGGTTCGAGCCCCAGCGGGATCACTTCTAAAATAAACTCGTAGAAATACGACGATTCCGTAGCTCAGTTGGTAGAGCATCTCCCTTTTAAGGAGAGGGTCCTGGGTTCGAGCCCCAGCGGGATC
>NZ_JBSWYJ010000048.1:0-41007 GCF_056161045.1 Flammeovirga sp. AWQ4_249 | reverse complement strand
CCGGGAGAGTAAGTCGGCGCCACATTCATTAAATATAGAAGGTTAGTTAACACAAGATGTTGACTAACCTTTTTTTGTGTCTGTACTTTTTGTAAATCTATTATATTCATCTTAATAGTTGTTTTTTTATTGTTTGTATAATAAGTGTATTTATATAATAAACATAAGAATCGTTTAGAGTTAGTATATAAATTTCAAAAAAATATACTAATCTAAAAATGAAAAAAGGTTATTTTGGTAGGAGTGTTTTGTTCACAATCTTTACTACATTATTATTAACATCATGTGGTTCAAAACAAGAGTAAGTATTTCTGAAAAATTGGGCTTATATATTGTACCAAAAGATGGACAGAGTACGTCTGAAATAAGTAAAGATCAATCGGAATGTTATCAATAGGCAATAGATCAAACAGGTTATGATCCAGATCATCCTCCTAAGATTATACCAAAAAAGAAACGATAACTGCTGATATTACAATTTTTAATGCAAGTACTGGTGCAACAGTAGGAACTGTAGCAGGCGATACAAAAAAAAGTGTTGGTATTGGAGCAATTGTAGGTACTGTAAGAAGTGCTAAATTGAAAAATGATAAAAAGAAGGCTCAATTAGCTAGCTACAATGTGATACAGAACAACAATTACAAAATTTAGATGCTCAATTTAAGAAGGCATTTTCTGCTTGTATGTCAAATAAAGGATATGTAGTAAAATCTTACTCATCTTTTTGTCCTCGAGTGCATCGGATATTTCAGAAGTAATTTTCGTCACTTGATCAGTAGAAACTGGTTTGAAAGAAGTTGGTTTTCGGTCTTTTAGTTCATCTGTGGTTTACTCTTCAAGGTTCTTTTCAATACGGTTTTTAGAGTTTTTATATAGTCTTAGCCCAAACAAAAGTATACTTGTTAGCTTTACTTTCAATCTTAGTTCCGTCAGTATAAGCAACGCTGAGATCCAGTTGATCTTGATTCATTAAAAATCGAACTATTTTGAAAAATATAGTTTTTATATGTGGCTTCAATTTACCACTTCGAAAAAGACTGATGGTATTATGGTCGGGCTTCTGCATACCAAAAAGCCACATCATATGTATACTTTCTGAAAGGCTATTTTCAATCTTACGTGTTGAATAAATATTATTTAGGTAAGCATAGATCAATACCTTCAACATCATTCTAGGATCAAAACTACTTGCTCCCATAGATGAATAATCATTAAATAAAATACTAAGATCAATAGAATCAATCACAGTGCTTAAAACACGTACAGGATGTCCTTCAGGAATCATACTTTCTAAATCCATCGGAAATAAAGTTGTTTGATGCTGTGAATAAGGTTTGAAAGTTTTCTTGGCCATAATCACGAGATACAAAAAAAAGACTGTCTCAATTTTTTAATTATGAGACAGCCTCTTTTTACATATTAAACTAATCTTGCTAAGAAGTAGTCTATAAATTTTCTTTTTTCTTGTTTGCTAACTGACCACAAGCAGCATCGATATCTTTACCTCTACTTCTTCTAATATGAACATTAACTCCTTTTTTATAAAGATAATCTGCAAATCGTTGAATTTTATCGACCTTAGCATTTAAGAAATCAGCTTCTGAAATTGGGTTATACTCAATTATATTTACCTTAGAAGGTAAGTGTTTCGTAAATTGATATAACTCTTCAGCATCCTGTAAAGAATCATTGAAATTATTAAAAACAATGTATTCATATGTAACAGGATTCTTGGTTTTACTGAAATAATACTTCAATGCCTCACGTAATACTTCTAAAGTATTTTGTTCATTGATAGGCATAATTTTATTTCTTTTCTCATCATTTGCTGCATGAAGAGATAATGCAAGGTTAAATTTAACTTCATCATCACCTAACTTTTTGATCATTTTGGCAATACCAGCAGTAGATACAGTAATTCTTTTTGCTGACATACCTAATCCATTAGGAGAAGTTATTTTTTCTACGGATTCAAGAACATTCTTATAATTTAGTAATGGTTCACCCATTCCCATATATACAATATTTGTAAGACCTGTACTATATGCATCTTGAGCTTGTTTATCAATAGCTACAACTTGATCATATATTTCAGCAGCATCCAGATTTCTTTTGCGATCCATATAACCTGTAGCACAAAAAGAACAAGTTAATGAACATCCTACTTGTGAAGAAATACAGGCAGTCATACGAGGTTCTGCAGGTATTAAAACTCCTTCAACTAAATGTTTATCATGTAATTGAAAAGCAGATTTAATAGTACCATCACTACTTTGTTGAGCTTTAAATACAGATATTGGTAGAATCTCAAAATTTTCATTTAGTAATTCTCTTGTCTTTTTAGAAATATTACTCATTTCATCGAATGAAGTAACTGAGCTTTTCCAAAGCCAATCTTGAATTTGTTTAGCTCTGAAACCTTTCTCACCGTTTTCAACAAGAAAATCTTTAATTTTATCTTGAGATAACTTTCGTATGTCTTTTTTCTTAGATTTTATCATGGGTATAAAAATATACTGAATCCTAAATCAATATAATTATAACTTTTTGATTTAGAGAGTAAAAAGCCCGAACCTCAGTGCGAAGTTCGGGCTTTTCTATGTAAAATTAAAAAACTGTTAAGCTTTAGAAAGGAATTATTCCATTGATTCTAATTTTTTGTTTACAGCTTCTAATTTATCTGTCTCTTTTGTGTTATAGTAAATTCTTGAAAGAAGTACTAAATACTTACTTTCATCAGGTGCAAGCTCTGCAACTTTTTCTGCATATGGAGCTGCCATTTTAGAATACTCAACTACTTTACCTTTTAATTCTTCAGCTTTAGCTGGGTCTTCATAGTTCATACCATTCATTGGTAAATCTTGAAGATCTTTGTTATAAGCTGCAGCACGGTTGTAATACAAAGCACCTAAGTTGAATAAACCATTTTTACTTTCAGGATTGATTTCTATTACAGCTTTGTATTGATCAGCAGCTAAATTGAAGTATTCATCAGCTTTAGCAGTATCACCGCTTTCACGTGCTTTTTCAGATGCTTGATCATATAAAACAGCTAAGTTGAAGTTCATACCTTCATCTGATGGATTCTCAGCGATAGCTGCTTTCACTGAAGTGATTGCTTCGTCAAGCTTATTTAACTTCACATAATAAGTTACCATTTGAGAAGCTAAAGTAGGGTTACCAGGATTGTTTTCAGCACCTTTGATAGCAATCTCTAAACATTTTTCATAAACTGCGATAGATTGAGCCTCTAATTCTTCAGTTTCTTTTTTTGCAGATTCTAAAGTTGCTTGTGCTTTATCTAATTCAGCTTGAGCTTCATCAACTTCAGCCTTTGCTTGAGCAGCTTTTTGACGAGCAGTACCATATTTACGTCCAGCACCTTTAGTATAATACTCATAACGCTCGTTAGATTGTTCTACAGTTTTGGTAGCTTTAGTGATTGTTCTTTCAGCATCTCTAATTTCATAAGATAATTCATCGATACGTTCTTCAGCTGGAGCAGCGTCTTCAGCAGCGTAACGTAATAATGAATAATATTGTTGAGGATCATGGTAATCCATCTCAAATAACTTGTTGATGAACATGATCGTAGTTTTACGAACCTCAGCAGCTTCTTCTTCTACAGCTTCTTCTTCAGCTAAAGCTGATGCATAGAATCCATATTTACCTGTTGTAGTGTCATTTTTTACTAATAAAGCTAATTTAAAATTGTCCATAGCTTTAGTGTAATCTTGCTCATTGAATGCTTCTGCACCAATATTAAAGAAATGACCCCATAAGTCGTCTACTTTAGAAGGCTTAATTTGACCTGAAGCCATATCAACACCTTGGTTATCCCAAACTGTTTTGTATGTAGCAGATTCTTTTCCGCTTTCTTCTTTTCTTGTTTTGATCTCACCATAAGCAGTCATTGCTTTCTCAATGTCAGATGGAATTTGATCAGCAGGAGTATTTGCATCTCTGGCGATTGTACTGTACACATCACCTTGTACTTCAAGAGTTTTTTCTTTTACGACAACTGGCTTACCTTTTGATTCCAGTTTGTATTTTTCATAGCCTACGGCATTCTCAATCTCAGTCTTTGCTTGTTCGATTTCACCTTTTGTTAAATAAGCTGCCGCTTTTGTAGCAGAACCTTTTTCTTGTGCTATCGCTGCAGAAGACATAGCAGCAGATAATGCAAGAACAGTTATGATTTTCGTAAATTTCATAGAAATATTATATGTTATATAGCTTAGAATACAATTATTTATTTCTTAAGATGCAAACATAGCATATTCGAAGCATATTTTTGATGATGTAAGACATAAATTTTTGACTTACATACTATCTAACGTATCATCGATACGTTTTAGTTCTTTTGTTTTGTTTAATAAACCATAAGCATTGCGCAAAGTTGTTAATACTTCTTCATTTTCACGATCTAACTCAAACGCTTTATTAAGGTTAAGTACACATTGTTCTAAATGAAATTTTACAATTTTACGGATATCGCTTTTATGAACATTTTTGTAAGTTGTTGTCTTCTTTAATTTATTCCAATTGAATAGAATTTTTTGTTTTTCAATAGCTTGACGAAATTGTAATTGTCCAAGATTAAAATAAGCATCAAAACTAAAAGGATTAGTATGAATTGCTTTTGTATAATTTAATACGGCTCGTTTATTATCATTTAATTCTTCATAAATCATCCCTAATGCTATCAAAGTATTTGTATTAAATGAATCTTTCTTAACATAGGCATTTAAAATAGTCAAAGCTTTATCATACCATTTTTCCCTTATACAAATACCTACACCTCTGTATATTAATGCAAATTCATTAGGGTGTTTTGAAATACCTTTTTGAACTTCTGCTAATGCTAGATCTGGTTGACCTAATTGTTCGTAGAAAAAAGCTCTGCTTTCATAAACATCAGTACTATCATACCCTAATTTTAAAAGTTGATTTGAATAGGTTAAGGCTTTTTCATAGTGGTTGGAAGCTTCACTACTTACCATTGCATATTTAGTACTAATGAGATCTTCTTTATTGATTACATATGTTTGGTCAAAATAAAATTCAGCTATTTGGTAATTTTCTTTTAAAAAAGCATTAACACCTTTAGTCAAAAGGTTATCATAAAATCTTTCTAGTTCAGCTTGAGTATACATATTGAAGATTTCATCTTCATCTGTATTTGAAATGATTTTATCATACCAATATGTTGTACTCGCTACGTAGTTAATACATACATCTCTATTTGTTGTATCTGAGCAGAATTCATCTAAAGATAAAAGGGCATATGTTTTTCCTAAAAGTGTCATTACTTCTAATTCACTTTCTCTAGATAAATTATAATTTAATAGATTATTGAGAGGTTCTAATGCTTTATGGGGTTGGTTGGTATTTATAGCTAAACGAGCAATTTCTAATTTTTTTTCTTTTAATTGTTGAGATTGTCCAAATGCATTGAAATTCAATATGTTGATTGAAATAATGAATAAAGTGAAGTAGATAAATTGTAAATTTCTCATATAACGAATATAACATAATTTGAATAAAAAAGGCACTTGTAATGAAACAAGTGCCTTAATTTATTGATCTATGAATAATGCTTATTCCTCTGAAGTTTCTTCAGTTGAATTGTCATTATTTTCATTTTCATTCGTTGGATTTTCGTTAGTAGTATCCTCAGGATTTTCTACTTCTTCTTCCTCAATTGTAGGAACGATTTCAACAGATGAAATTTCATCATTGTCATTTAGACGAATTGCTTTTACACCCTGTGTAGATCTACCCATTGTACGGAAGTTATTTACAGCTGTACGGATAGTAATACCTTCTTTAGTGATAACGATTAAATCGTCTGAATCTTCAACAGAGAATAAAGCACTAAGCTTGCCCGTTTTATCAGTAACTTGCATTGCTTTCACACCCTTACCACCTCTGTTAGTACGTAATGGATATTCTTCTAATAATGTACGTTTACCATAACCATTTTCTGAAATTACCATTAATGATTTAGATTCCAACTCATCTTGAGCGATACACGCTAAACCAACTACAGCATCATCATCACCTTTTAGAACAATACCTTTAACACCAGTAGCACCACGACCCATAGAACGAACATTATCTTCGTTAAATCGAGTAGCCATACCCATACGTGTAGCAATAACGATATCATTTTGACCATCCGTTAACATTACATTGAATAGTTTATCACCTTCATTAATGTTAATAGCGTTGATACCATTTGTTCTTGGTCTAGAGTAAGCTTCAAGTACAGTTTTCTTTACAATACCTTTTTCAGTAACCATTAATAAGTAATGATTATTGATGTAGTCTTGGTCACTCAAGTTTTTAGTACAAATTACGGCTTGTACTTTTTCACCTTCCTGAATGTTTAATAAGTTTTGTAAAGGTCTACCTTTGGCAGTCTTACTACCTTCAGGAAGACGGAATACTTTCTGCCAGTATACTCTACCTAAGTTAGTGAATAACAATAGGTAATTATGGTTTGAAGCAACAAACATATGCTCAGTAAAGTCATCAGACTTTGTAGAAGCACCTCTTGAACCAACACCACCACGACCTTGTGATTTGTATTCTTTTAATGGAGTTCTCTTGATATAACCCTCATGAGAAATAGTAATAACCATTTCTTCATCAGCAATTAAATCTTCAATATCTAAATCGTCTGCGTTATATTCGATTTTAGACCTTCTTTCATCTCCATATTTATCTTTAAGCTCTTGTAAATCCGTTTTGATGATATCCATCTGACGTTCTCTACGAGCTAAAATATCTCTTAAATCTTCAACTAAAGCAGTTACTTCACCATGTTCAGCGATAATTTTATCTCTTTCAAGACCTGTTAAACGCTGTAACCTCATTTCAAGGATTGCTTTCGCTTGAAGTTCACTGAATTCAAAACGAGAAATTAATTCTGCTTTTGCAACTTCAGCATCTTTTGAACCTCTAATTAAAGCAATAACTTCATCAAGATTGTCTAGTGCTTTTAAGTAACCCTCTAAGATATGAAGTCTTCTTTCTGCTTCAGCTAATTCAAATTTAGTTCTACGAATAATCACATCATGTCTGTGTTCAACGTAGTATTTGATTAGTTCCTGAAGATTAAGAAGTTTTGGTCTACCCTTAACTAATGCAATATTATTTACACTGAAAGAGCTTTGTAAAGCTGTTTGCTTGAACAAGTGGTTTAATACCACGTCAGGCACTGCATCTTTCTTTAATTCATAAACTATACGAATACCTCTCTTATCAGATTCATCACGAATGGCCGAGATTCCTTCAATTTTCTTTTCATTAACCAAGTCAGCCGTCTTTTCGATCATATTGGCTTTATTGACCATGTAAGGAATTTCAGAAACTACAATTTGCTCACGTCCCGAAGGAAGTGTTTCAAATTCTGTTACAGCTCTCATAACTACTCTACCACGACCCGTTTCCAATGCTTTTTTTACACCGTCATAACCGTAAATAATAGCACCAGTTGGGAAGTCAGGACCTTTTACAATATCTGTAAGCTCGTCCATTGTCAAATCAGGATTGTCAACATAGGCCATGATAGCATCACAAACTTCGTGAAGGTTGTGTGGAGCCATATTTGTTGCCATACCTACTGCAATACCAGAAGCACCATTAAGAAGTAAGTTTGGAATTCTTGCTGGAAGAACTGAAGGTTCTTTTAAAGAGTCGTCAAAGTTGGGTTCAAAGTCGACAGTATCTTTCTTGATATCGGCAAGCATTTCTCCAGAGATCTCTTTCATACGAGCCTCCGTATAACGCATTGCTGCAGGAGAGTCACCGTCAATTGATCCGAAGTTACCTTGTCCATCGACTAACATGTAACGTAGTGACCACGGTTGAGCCATACGTACCATTGTTTCATATACAGAAGAATCGCCATGAGGGTGGTACTTACCAAGTACTTCACCAACAATTCTTGCTGATTTCTTGTACGAACGGTTATAGCTAAGACCAAGCTCTGCCATACCGTACAATACACGCCTGTGAACAGGCTTAAGACCGTCTCTTACATCTGGTAGAGCACGTGAAACGATCACCGACATTGAATAGTCAATGTAGGCACTTTTCATTTCGTCCTCTATATTGATAGAGATGATATTTTCGTCCGCCATGTATATTTATTAGAATTGTTATCACATCAACAAAAATGAAGAAAAAATCTTCATTTTAAGGAAATGCAAGATACAAAAAACATAGGGGGAATTAAAGGAAAAAAGGTATCAAATTTCTATCGTTTGAATTGAATAGCTCCACTTCTTCCAAGGTCAGAGCGAATATTGAGTTCTCTCTTCTTTTTTCCGGCTTTAATTATTACTGCCATCGTATTTGGAGGCACTTTTCCTAGGTTGTGAGCATATAAAATCAGACGATTTTCTTTACCGGGTTGGAAGCGTAATTTGAATTTTCTTTTCTTGGCAGTTAATTCATAGTTTTCAATAACAGTTTTTCCATTCCAAAAGATAGAAACAATATCTCCATCAATTGTTTTATCATCCCAGATTTGTACGGATATATCATATGAAGTAATATATACTGTGGATTGAGCATCTACAGGTCTCTCTTCATATACTATTTTTTGAGGAGTTGGTTCAGGTTTCTTTTCTTCAATAATTTTCTCTTCTATATCCTCTTGAGCTATAATTTCTTCCTCAATCTCTTCTTCTTTTACAGGAGGAGTATCACTAGGAATGTGAATTAATGAAACATCATCAATATATAAATAACATTGAGGGTCTGTGTCATAATTAATGTATTTGATTTTAGTTTGTAAGTCATCTTTGAAATTACCTATTGTCAAGTATTTGTAAGCATCATCAGCAATAAAAGTAAAAGAGATTTTCGTCCAACCTGTTTTATAAAAAAAATCATTAAACTGATATTGAGGAGTAATTCCAATTAGAGGTTCATATACATATTGGATTGGTTTGTTATTCGCAAAAGAAAAACCAAGACCATCAGTGGCAATACCACCGTAAGCGACGTTATTTCCACTACTTACATAGGCAGTAAGTTGATATTTTTCTCCTTTTTTTAAGGTTTTAATTAATTTAACTGTTGCGTACTCCCTGTAATTTTCAACTCTCTGCATATAGGTAATCAAACCTAAAACAGATTTACCTGTTCGAGGTTTAAAATTATCTTTAATACCATTCAATGGTTGCATTTCATTGATATACATATGGTCAGGTGTACCATATAGAGCGCTAGGTTTACTTTGGTTTGCATTGTGCCAATCTTTTAGATTATCTAAATAGGCACTTCCTCTTGTTACCTCATAAAACTGTTCAAAACTTGGGTTAGGAATTAAGTTTTGTCCAAAAGTGAAAGATGCACAAAAGTATGTATAGCTAAATATTAGTATTTTAATAAAGTTCTTCGCCATGACCTTTAATTTAAAAAGTTCATCACAAAGTTAATCTTTTTCTTGTATTTTAAGCTCTTACAACGTCATACTGACCAAGTTGTTGAACAGACATTTTTCGAGCAATCTCACCACTTTTCATTTTAATAGATAAGATATATTGACCCGAAGAAATAAAAGATAGGTCAAGAATAGATGGAGTATTTGTTTCGAGGAAAACTTTACCTGACATCATTTCCGTAATAGAAACACCAATTATTCTATCTTTAACTTCCTCATATGTAGATAGATTCTGTTGTGGTACAGGTGATTTAATAGAAATAACAGTCTTATTTTTTTGACTCAATTCGATATTTGTACCAAATAGAGCACTAGTAATAAGTAAAGAAGATAAACGTTCTGTTGTTAATTTCATGGCAATAATTGTAATTAATGTTTTTGGATTTAGAAAATAAAAAATTACTTAATAATCCTTTATACGGGTAATTCGTTATTTAGATAATCTAATTTACTAAAAAGGTTCCACTAGTAGTTGATTTTCATTGAATAGTACCATCTTTTGGTAGTTGAGATCAATTATATTTTATTTGATTAATAAAAAAGGGTCATTTCTAGACTAGAAATGACCCTTTAAAATGTTTATTGTGAAAAGATTAATCTTCTTCAGATTTAGTCTTTTTTCCTGTTTTCTTGATAGATACTTTTAGCTTATCACCTTTTCCAGAATAATCTGCTAAAATTGTATCTCCTTCAGAAATATCGCCGCCTAAGATTTCCTCAGCCATTGGATCTTCCAAATACTTCTGTATCGCTCTATTTAGAGGACGAGCACCATATTGAGGGTCATATCCTTTTTCTGATAAGAAGTCTTTAGCTTTTTCCGTTACATCGATTTTATATCCCATTGCAATTACTCTTTCGAATAATTTTGATAATGAAATATCAATGATTTGATGGATATGCTGTCTTTCTAAAGAATTGAAGATAATAACATCATCTAAACGGTTTAAGAATTCAGGTGCAAATGCTTTTTTCAATGCTTTTTGAATTGTGCCTTGCATCTCAGCGTCTTGATTTTCTGCTTTAGTTTGAGTACTGAATCCAATACCTGTTCCAAAATCTTTTAAATCTCTAACACCGATGTTTGATGTCATGATGATCACAGTGTTTCTGAAATCGACTCTACGACCTAAACCATCAGTAAGAATACCGTCATCTAGTACTTGAAGTAATAAATTGAATACATCTGGATGTGCTTTTTCAATTTCATCAAGTAAGATCACACTATAAGGTTTACGTCTGATTTTTTCAGTTAACTGACCACCTTCTTCATAACCAACGTAGCCCGGAGGTGCTCCAACCAATCTAGATACAGAGAATTTCTCCATATACTCAGACATGTCAATACGCACCAATGAGTCTTCTTTGTCAAATAAATGAGAAGCTAACACTTTAGTTAACTCTGTTTTACCGACACCTGTTGGTCCTAAGAAAATAAATGAACCGATTGGTTTCTTAGGATCTTTTAATCCAACACGAGTTCTACGGATTGCTTTCGATAGTTTTTCGATTGCTTGATCCTGACCGATTACTTTACCTTTTAGGTCATCCGCCATATTCAATAGCTTTTTACCTTCACTTTCAGCAACACGGTTTACAGGGATACCCGTCATCATCGCGACTACAGCAGCTACATCATCTTCAGTAACAGGGTAGATCGTTTCATTTGTTTCTTTTTCCCACGCTTCTTTTGCTTCATCAAGGCTTTCAATGAGTTTCTTCTCAGAATCACGAAGCTTTGCAGCTTCTTCATATTTCTGTCTTTTAACTACCTTGTTTTTCTCTTCTTTAATATCTTCAATCTCTTGCTCAAGCTTTAAGATATTATCAGGAACGTGGATATTATTAATGTGAACACGAGCTCCAACTTCATCTAAAACGTCAATGGCTTTATCTGGAAGGAATCGGTCACTAATGTATCTGTCAGAAAATTTCACACAAGCAGCTAAAGCATCTTCAGAATAATCTACATGATGGTGTTGCTCATATTTTCCTTTGATATTGTTCAAGATTTCAATTGTTTCTTCAGGTGTAGTAGGGTCTACCATTACCATTTGGAAACGACGTGCTAATGCACCATCTTTTTCAATATATTGTCTATACTCATCTAAAGTAGTGGCACCAATACATTGTATATCACCGCGAGCTAACGCAGGTTTAAACATATTGGAAGCATCAAGTGATCCAGAAGCGCCACCTGCTCCTACAATCGTGTGAATTTCATCTATAAATAAGATGACTTCAGGTGCTTTTTCTAGCTCGTTCATTACAGCTTTCATACGCTCCTCAAACTGGCCACGGTACTTAGTACCAGCCACTAGTGAAGCAAGATCTAATGTAACGACACGTTTGCCGAATAAAACTCTTGATACTTTTTTCTGAACTATGCGCAATGCAAGTCCTTCAGCAATAGCAGTTTTACCCACACCTGGCTCACCGATCAGGATAGGGTTGTTTTTCTTTCTTCTCGAAAGCACTTGGGCTACTCTTTCGATCTCTTTGTCTCTGCCTACGATAGGGTCTAGTTTACCTTCTTCGGCATAGCTTGTCAGGTCACGACCAAAGTTATCTAAAACAGGAGTTTTTGATTTCTCTGTACTCTTTGATGACTCTGGGCGAGAGCTCCATGATCCTCCTCCTTTTGATTGAGGTTCATCGTCGTCAGTGCTTGATGAAGCGGTTGGGTTTTCTCCTTGGAATTCGATCATTTCTTTGACTACATCATAGTTTACATCATAACGCTGTAAAATCTGAGTAGCTAAATTGTCTTCATCTCTCAAAATTGATAATAGTAGATGTTCAGTACCAATTAGGCTAGATTTAAAAATTTTAGCTTCTAAGTATGTTATTTTAAGCGTTTTTTCGGATTGTCTCGTTAGTGGGATGTTTGCGAGGTTTTTTACATTAAAGTTGGCTGTACTCTTTGTTGATTGCTCGATAGCATCCTTCAAGTCATTGAGGTTTACACTCAGCTTCTTTAACAATGTAATCGCATATCCCTCACCTTCACGAATCATACCCAGTAGCAGATGTTCTGTACCGATATAATCATGGCCAAGGCGCAAAGCTTCTTCTCTACTAAGAGAGATCACTTCTTTGACTCTATTCGAAAATTTTGCCTCCATGGTTAGGGAATTTATAGATTAAATAATTTTGATTTCTTTAAATAAGATACAGAATTAATATTCATTAACGAAATAAAAAGGGTAGTAAATTTTTAAATTTTGATAATGGATATTTTTAATAATGGAATCTCTTACTTAAAATAAAGCATATAAAATTTATTAAACAACTCTTAATGATTGATTAATTGACTATTCTGTGATTTTAATATATTTAATGCGTTGGGTCCTTCACAAAAAAGTAAATCGAGAATACTCAGATTTCTATCAAAAGTGTCACCGAATACTTGAATATACGAAATTTCGTTAACTAGAGTTGATGAATCAGTAGTTGTTATTTTATTCCTTAAGTCAACTATCTCAGCATCAGTTGATTTATTATATGTAGTCGTGATTTCGATCTTAGTTTTTAAGCCTATAAGCTTTACAATAGTCTTTAAAAGCTTCAAATTAAGCTCAAAAAGAGATTCTTCGTCACTTAATAAGGCTTCTTTGACCGCTTCTTCATAATATTCATAATATGGAGAGCGACCATAAGCAGAAAGAATACTTCTCCAATGTTTAATAGCCCAGTTATCAGTAGGATTTACCTTGATTTTACGCATAGGTTTCCCTTTGTTGGCTCCAATTACAGGTACACTCAATCGATCTACTTTTTGAGCTGTTTTTATAAAGCATCTGTTTCTGAAACTTTGCTTTTGAAATGTTTCGAATTTTTCAATGTAAACTGTGTTGGTATGAGCTAAAACAGTGAAATATTCCAAATTTGGGAAATAATGTAAATCGATTAAAACGTCCATTGGAGAAGTAAATATGTATTTTTAGAATCTGAATTTTAAATAGTGGACTTTGTGACCAAGTTCTGTAAACTGCTTTTCGTAGCGTGTTACGATACCATGGTGATCATCCATAAGATCTGATTCATATAAATCAAAAGTTACGGCTTCAAGATTTACCTTTTCTTGCACCAAAGTTTCTACAGAATATTCAAATAATTCTTTACTGTCAGTTTTGAAGCGAATTAGACCACCTTCCTTAATTAGATCTTTGTAGATATTTAAGAATCTAGGGTGTGTCATCCTTCTTTTAGCATCTCTATCTTTCGGACGAGGATCTGGGTGTACAATCCAAATTTCATCTACTTCACCACTTTCAAAATAGTTGGCTAAGTTTTGAATATGAATTCTTAAGAAAGCAGCATTAGTCAATCCTTTTTCATCTACTACATTACCACCTTTCCAAATTCTGTCTCCTTTGATGTCTACACCAATAAAGTTCTTGTCAGGATAAACCTGTGCTAAGCCTGTTGTGTATTCTCCTCTACCACAAGCAAGTTCTAAGACAATTGGATTGTCGTTTTTGAAAACTTCCTTTCTCCAGTTTCCTTTGATTGATTCATATAAAGGTTTTCCTTCTTCAATGATATAAGCACGCTCTTTATTTTGAGCGAATTTTTTCAACTTATGACGGCCCATTATTTTAAATTTATGTAATTCAGAATGCAAACATACAAAATACCTTTTTTGCTTGGGTAGTTAAGATTATTCCACGTATGTTTATATTGGGAAATATTCGGTATTTTATCGTATTTTCATGTAATTATTCAATTTAGATAGTCAATTTTTTAAGTTTTGTATGGCTAAAGTTATTTCTTTCGCAACTCAAAAAGGTGGCGTTGGTAAAAGTACCTTGCTGATGTTAACAGCCTCAGCTGTACATAATAGAACAGACAAAAAGGTTTTGGTGATCGATTGTGATCCTCAAAAATCAGTAAAAGATATATACTCTACGGAGGGAGCAGATAAAGAATCATCATATGATGTGATTGCTTTCAATTGGAAGCAACCTAGAGCTGAAGAAAACTTTGATAAAACGTTGGCTTTAGCAGAAAAGAAATATGATGCAATATTTTTGGATGTTCCAGGACGTATTGAAGGAAAGGAAATCTACTTTAGTGTATTAATTTCTGATGTTGTAGTTGTACCTGTTGTGGCAAGTGTATTAGATATGCGTGCTACTATTCGTTTCCTAAAAACATTGCCAATGATTAAGGAAATGAAAGAGAAACAAGGGTATAAATTTGAAGTCTTTGGTATTGTGAATAAAAAAGATCAAACTGTAGAACATCAAAAATTAAAGGAACTAGCAGGAATAGGAGGGATGGAATTTTTCTATTCTCCAATATCTAACCTTGTAAGATATAAAAGAGGTATTTCTACAGTATACGATATTACAGATCCTACAATTAAGGATGATGAATTCAATCAATATTTCGATGAGTTTTGTACGAAATGTCTCTTCTAACAAAAAAGGCTTCCTAAAATGGGAAGCCTTTTTTGTTACCATGACTGGTAAGGATTTTTCATCAACATTGCATTATAATATCGTTTATCTCCAGTGACTTCTTCTCCAAGCCATTCTGGTCGAGTATACTTTTCATCTATTGAAGATAATTCAACTTCAGCCACAATCAATCCTTTATTTTGACCATCAAAAACATCTACTTCAAAAGTATGTTTACCAACAGGTACTTCATATCTAACTTTATCAATAGTTCCTCCATCACATAAATGAAGTAATTGCTCAACTTCAGAAACAGAGATTTCTTTTTCCCATTCGAAACGAGTTAATCCCTCTTTATCAGATTTACCTTTAATAGTAATAAATCCTTTCTCTCCTTTAATTCTAACCCTTACCGTTTTATTTTCTTCAGAGGTGATATAGCCCTGTACAATACGAAATGATTTTGATGCCAATGAAATATCGAAAGAATTTAATAGGAACTTACGTTCTATTTCTAAGTTTTGTTGATTTCCCATTTTTATATAGTTAATAATTAAGAATTAAAAATGAAGAACGGATTTAGTGACCTCGTTCTTCATTCTTCATTTTTCACTCTTAACTTTGTAATCCTGCAGCAATAAATGCATTTTGAAGATCTTCTTTGAGGTCTTCAAAATCTTCTATACCTACCGAAATTCGGATGAAACCATCATCGATTCCTAACTCTTTTCTCGTTTCAGGTGGAATAGAAGCATGAGTCATAATAGCAGGATGTTCAATTAAACTTTCAACACCACCAAGACTTTCCGCTAAAGTAAATAGTTTACAATTAGATAAGAATACTTTGGTTTGTTCTAAATCAGCTTTTAAAGTTACTGAAATCATACCTCCACCTTTTTTCATTTGTTTTTTCGCTAAAGCAAAATCAGGGTGAGAAGGTAAATGAGGATAATATACTTTTTCTACAGATGGGTGTGTTTCTAACCACTCGGCAATTTTAATGGCATTACTGCAGTGACGATCCATTCTTACACCTAAAGTTTTTAATCCTCTATTTACAAGGAAAGAATCGAAAGGTCCTTGGACTGATCCTACAGCATTTTGCAAGAAAGTTAATTTCTCCTCTAATTCCTTATTTTCCCCAACTACAACTACACCACCTACAACATCTGAGTGGCCATTAATATATTTAGTAGCAGAATGAGCAACAATATCAAAACCTAATTCTAAAGGTTTTTGTAAATATGGAGTTGCAAAAGTATTGTCACATACCGTAATGATATTATGTCTTTTGGCTATGTCAGCAACTTTCTTTAAGTCCACTAATCGTAACATAGGATTGGTTGGTGTTTCCGCCCAAATCATTGCTGTATTTGATTTGATTGACTTTTCTAATTCTTCAATATTATTGAGGTCAATAAATGAGAATTCTAATTTTGCAGAATATTTACGGACTTTATCAAATAAACGGAAAGTACCCCCATATAAATCATTCATGGCAATGACATGAGATCCGCTTTCTAACATATCTAATATTGTTGCTGAAGCAGCTAATCCACTTGCAAAAGCATAACCTTTTACTCCACCTTCTAAAGCTGCTACTGCATCTTCATAAGCATATCTTGTAGGGTTATGGCTACGTGTGTATTCAAAACCTTTATGCTCTCCTGGTGCAGTTTGTGCATAAGTTGAAGTGGCATATATTGGTGGAATAACGGCTCCAGTAGTTGGATCAGGTTCTTGTCCAGCATGAATAGCTATTGTTGAGAAGCCATATTTTTTCTTCTTATCCATATTTATAGTATTTTTAGATTAGGGTCGTATGAAAGTAAACACTTTTGATTTCATCTGATAATAATATTACCACTTTTTTCAATTTTAGAAACCAATTTGTGTAGCTTAGATTCTAATTTTTTTTCGAATTAAACACATATGAAAATAAAAACCTACAAAAATGATAGAGTATAGGAGAGTTTGGTTGATTTTACTCTTGATCTTGTATGGCTGTTCATCTGATATGGAAGCTAAAAATGAATGGGAAAAACTTGAGAAATCTTATGCTAAGGAAGGTATTGATATGAAAGTTAGACATACTGAATTTAATGATAAAACAATCAATTATCTTTCAGTTAAAGGCGATGAAAATCCAACTACTACCTTAGTTTTTATTCATGGAGCACCGGGAAGAGCAAATGATTTTGGAAGATATCTGAAAACAAAATCATTACGTGAAAGAGCAAATATATTATCCATAGAACGACTTGGTTATGGTAGTGAAAAAGGGGTAGAAGTTGACTCCATCCAATTACATGCTGAAGCTGTTCTTTCTGTTTTAAAAAATTGGGATGAGCTATGTGGAGTTCAACAAAACTATATTTTAATTGGTCATTCTTATGGAGGACCAGTTGCAGCTTATACAGCTTATATTGATCCTTCAGAAATTAAAGATGTAGTTCTTTTGGCTCCTGCAATGTCTCCTGAATTAGAACCTATGAAATGGTATTCTAGATGGGCACAAAGCAAAGTGATTTATTCCATTTTACCCTCTGCTTTAAAAGTAGCGACAGATGAAAAAGCTCATCATGCCAATAGTTTGAAGTTAATAGAAGGTGATTGGAAAAAAGTAACGGTTCCTACAACAATTGTTCATGGTAAAAAAGATGGATTAGTACCTTTTGGGAATCTTGATTTTGTTGTTCAACATTGGCAATCACCCTTAGATACATTAGTTCTTGAAGATAAAGGGCATTTATTTCCCTTTACAGACGAAGATATCGTTGTGAATTTATTATTAGAAAAATTAAATTAGCAATACGCAATATTTAAATAGCATATACCCCTACACTTAAATCTAACATAAAACTTGAAAGATTCAGACAATACAGTAGACGAGTCACATGAAGAAGTAGCTCACATAGAAGAGAAAAAGGTGAAGAAAAGCCATAAAGGACTTATTTTTTTAGGTATCCTTATTCTATTGTCAGGTATTTTTGGTTGGTGGACTCAGTCATTACCCGAAATAAAATTATGGAAAGCTATGCCTGCAGGAGCAGGGGTAGTAATAGGAACATCCAATGTTTTAAGCAGTTGGAAAACAATTCATGATTCACCTTGGAATAAAGCAATCGAAGAAAGTTTATCAGAAAATAAAAAAGAATTTTGGGATAATACTTTAATCAATAGTTCTACACTCCACTATTTATTAGGTAGCTATCCTTCAATGGGAGCTATTTATCAAACAGAAAATAAAGGAAGAGCCAAGTTGTTGGTAGTGGATTTAGGATGGAAATCAAAACTATCGGATCAGTTACGTTTTATCTTAGGAAAGAAGTTTTCCATGGAAGTCAAAGAATTAGAAAATGGTCAAAGCATGACTGTTTTAGAGAGAAGAAATACTCACTTTGGAGCTTATTTTATCTATCAGAATTTACTTGTTTTTTCTACACATGAGAGTTTAGCAAAAAGGTCTTATCAATCATTGTTATTAGATGGGGAAAGTAATGGTTGGAATATTGAAGGTTTTGATGATAATTCATTTGGTGAACTTTGGTTAAATCCTGATGCTATTTATACTTTATCAGAAAAAAACTTTGTTGAACCCCAAATGTCTGTAAAAGGAATTGGTAAACTTTTAGGGAATCAACATTGGGTTTGGACTGAAGAAAATGGAAATATTAAGGCGAAAATAGAAATATCAGAAGAAGATTTTAAACTTGAACCTGTATGGTGGATGTGGTCTGGAACATCTTCTTCTAAAGAATTGTTGCATGTAATACCGGAGAATAGTTCAGTAGCATCTCATTGGGGAATGTCTTCAAAAGTAAAAGAAAGAAGAGCTGCATTGATGAGAGCGAATATTGCTCCATGGAAAGTAATTGAAGATCGTTTGTCAGTATCAATCGCAGATGATTTTGATAGCTGGATTGGTGACGAAGCAGCTTGGGTGAAGATGATGCCGAGTGAATTGTCGGGAAGAGAAGGAGAAGTAATGTTATTAAAAACAGATAATCCTGCTTTAGCTTCTGAAAAACTCAGAGAAATAAATATAAAAGTAGAAGGATTTACTTTAGAACGTTTTTCTGAATTAAAATATAGAGGATTTGCAATAGGTTATATAGGTATAGAAGATTTCTTGCCAAGAATCTATGGAGATGCATTTGACCGTATAAAAAGACCTTATTATACAGTTTTAGGCAATGCTGTAGCTTTTTCTAATCATCCAAAATCATTAAAGAGGATGATTGATGCGAAATTGGAACAGCGTACGCTAACTATAGATGAAAGGAAATTGCCTAAATCAGCGATGTATATATGGGGTAATGGAATGGCATTATTTGAAGACTTACCTCTTTGGATAGACAATGATGGTATTTCGAAATTAAAAAATTATAGACCTATTATGGAAAGTGTCTCATCTTTTGAAATGGCTTTCCTACCTAGGGCAAAGTATGATGGAGCTTCGTTTTTACACCTAAATTATGGTGATTTAGAAGAAGCTAAATTGAAGTTTGAAAGAATAAAAAAAGAACAATTGGCTTCAGATAGTCAAAAATATACCGCTTATCTTGATGGTGTTGAAATGGATCAAGAAAAAGCATTTGAAGTTGCTGCACCTCTAAAAAGTGATGTAGACAACATGATTAAGTTTAATGAAAATTAAAACCTATAAATAGAATTAAAACCATGTCAGAAGAAAATAAAAACGAGGAAGAAAGAATTAGAGAAGCCTTTCAGAAAAAAGACTGGTCTGAAATAAAAAGTGCCAACTCATGGGTTATTTTTAAAGTAATGGCTGAGTTTGTAGACGGTTTTGATAAACTAGCTAAAATAGGCCCTTGCGTTTCTATCTTTGGATCTGCAAGAACATCTCCTGATCATAAATACTACAAAATGGCTGAAGAAGTGGCTAAATTATTAGTAGAACATGGTTATGGTGTCATTACAGGTGGAGGACCTGGGATAATGGAAGCCGGAAATAAAGGAGCATTTGAAGCCAAAGGTAAATCTGTAGGATTAAATATAGAATTGCCTTTTGAGCAAGATGGGAACCCATATATCGATAGAGATAAATTGATTAATTTTGATTATTTCTTTGTACGAAAAGTGATGTTTGTTAAATATTCTCAAGGTTTTATTGTAATGCCTGGAGGTTTAGGAACATTGGATGAATTGTTTGAAGCTTATACACTGATTCAAACTAAAAAAATAGGACGTTTTCCAATTGTATTAGTTGGTGTTGATTATTGGCAGGGATTAATGGATTGGATAAAATCTACATTACTAGAAAAAGAAAAGAATGTGAGTCCTGGAGATTTGGATTTAATTCATTTAGTGGATACTCCAAAAGAGGCAGTGAAGATAATAGAAGATTTTTATGGCAAGTATTTACTTTCGCCTAACTTCTAAATCGATAGTATCTTATAAATAATCTTAAGGTTGTCGTACAGAAATAATGTATAACAACCTTATTTTTTTACCTTTGCATCTCTTTGAAAAGCAATACATTAATAATATGTATTTCTTAAAGAGAAAAAAAGGTCGTTTGTTGGATGTCATTAGGAGAAATTGAGGTATTCTCTAAAGAATATTTGTTAACTAATGCATTTATATTCAGAACTTAAAAAGAATAACACGACCTTTGTAAGTCAGTATCCATTATCTTGTTCTTTAAGTATATATGAAATCATTTTTATGGTTCCTTTTGGGGGCAGTATCCGTTGCAATGTTGACCTATGCACCAAGATTTATTAGTCCAAAATCAGAAGTAATTACAGAAAAAGTTGTTGTTAAAGAATCGAATGCTAATAGCTATGAGTTGCCGATGCCTACGCAATTTGATTTCTGTGGTGAGGAAGTGCCATTAAATGATCCTGATGTATACGAAAGATTTGATAGAGAATTGTATGTAAATTCTTATTGGCATTCGCATACAATATTGGTATTAAAAAGAGCTGAAAGATGGATTCCTCAAATTGAACAAATTCTAAAAGAGGAAGGTATTCCGGATGACTTTAAATATCTTTGTATTATAGAAAGTGATCTAATGCTCAATGCTCGCTCTTCATCAGGAGCAGCTGGATTTTGGCAGTTTATGCCAAGTACAGCAAGAGATTATGGATTGACTGTAAATCGTGAAGTAGACGAAAGATATAATGTTGAAAAAGCGACACACGCTGCTTGTGATTATCTAAGAAAGGCAAAAGAAAAATTAGGTACTTGGACGTTAGCTGCTGCGGCTTATAACAGAGGACCTAGTGGTATCGCTAAAGCATTAAAAGATCAAAAGGTGTCAGATTATTATGACCTTCTTTTGAATGAGGAAACTTCAAGATATGTATTCCGTATTTTAGCATTGAAAGAAATAATGGAACAACCTGATAAGTATAGTTTTGAGTTGTCTACACATCAGTTGTATTCTGCAGAAGCTTTCAAAAAAATTAAAGTGAAAACTTCTATTTCTAACTTAGCTTCTTTTGCTAAAGAACAAGGAATAAATTATAAGATTTTAAAACGCTATAATCCATGGTTGAGAGCCAATAAATTGACTGTCAGAAATGGAAAAACATATACGATTACCTTACCAAAAGTGTTAGGGTAATAATCAGTATTGAAAAGGTAAATTCTCAATGAAGAAGAATACAAATATTGTCGCAATTGTAGGTAGACCAAATGTTGGTAAATCTACATTATTTAACCGTCTTGTAGAAAGACGTGACGCCATCATGGACAATGAGAGTGGTGTAACACGTGATAGACATTACGGAAAGGCCGAATGGACGGGAAAAAATTTCACTGTAATTGATACAGGTGGATATGTTGTAGGTTCAGAGGATACATTTGAAGGTGCTATTCGCGAGCAGGTTCAAATCGCTATCGATGAAGCTTCAGTATTACTTTTTGTAGTAGATGTAGAAACAGGTTTAACGGATTTAGATCGTGATTTTGCAGACTTGCTACGTAAGAGTGATAAACCAATTTACTTGGTGGCTAATAAAGCAGATACTTCTGAAAAAGTATTACATGCTTTCGAATTCTATGAATTAGGAATGGGTGAGCCAATGGCTATTGCATCTGCTTCAGGTTTTGGAACAGGTGATCTTTTAGATGAAGTGGTTTCTCATTTCCCTGAGGAAAAAGAGGAAGAAGAGGAAGAAGAAATTCCAAGAATCTCTGTTATCGGTAGACCAAACGTTGGTAAATCATCATTAGTTAATTTATTACTTCAAAAAGAAAGAAGTATTGTAACTGATGTTGCAGGTACAACTAGAGATGCTGTTGATGCAGTATATAAAGCATATAATAAAGAATTCATTTTAACAGATACTGCCGGTCTTAGAAGAAAGACTAAAGTAAATGAGAACATTGAATTCTACTCAGTGATGCGTACAATTAAAGCGATTGAGAGATCAGATGTCTGTATCGCAATTTTAGACGCAACAAGAGGTATTGAATCTCAAGATCTAAGTATCATCAATCTTGCTTTGAAAAATAAGAAAGGTGTGGTAATCATGGTTAATAAGTGGGATTTAATCGAAAAAGAAACAAATACAGCAAAAGAATTTGCAGAGGAAATTCGTCAACGTTTAGGTGGTGCAGCTTATTTACCGATTATTTTCACTTCGGTTCATGAGAAACAACGTATTGCTAAAGTGATTGATAAAGCGATCGAGGTTTATGAAAATCGTAAGATGAAAGTAATGACTTCTGTATTGAATGAGGTATTGGGTAAAGAGATCGAACGTAGACCTCCTCCATCTCACAGGGGACATCACATTCAGATCAAATACATTACGCAATTACCAATTCATACTCCGGTATTTGCTTTCTTCTCTAATTATCCAAAACATGTAAAGGGCCCTTATAAGTCTTTTATTGAGAATAAAATTAGAGAGCATTTCGGATTTGAAGGAGTACCAATGGGTATTGTATTCAAAGAAAAATAACAACATAAACTGCCTTAAAATTACTTCTGTTTAAGGCAGTTTTTTTATATACTATTTCTATTATCTGCTTGACTACGATTTTAATGAAAAAACCTATTTTATTATTATTCCTATACTGTTTCATGTCATGTTCCTCTCCCGAGGGTGACGATGTTGTGAATTCTTCTATTCAAAAAAATACAACTCCAGATGTAAATCAAATTCAGATAAATTTTATTGCAGATGAAAGTTTATCCAATGGGAAAATGACTTTTAGTTATAGTTTTAGTGATGAGACAGTGGTAGATACTTCTAATATTTTTATTGAAATAAAATGTCGAACCGTTAATTCTGAACAGCAACTTTTAATTGAAAATAGTTCAATTTCTTCCTTAAGGGAAGGAGCATATTTTGTAGAGTATATTGTTCGAGCAAATCCTATTAGAGAAAATAATTTGGGGTCACATTTACCTATTACCAAAATATCGAGACCATTACGCTATTCAGATAAAATAGTTGAAGTTAGAGATGGTTTTATTACAAACATTCATGTGGTCTTTAAGTAAAAATAGTACCTTTGGGAATCAGTAAAAATTGAATTTTTTAGAGATAAAGAAATCTATTAGCATGTTTAAGCAAAAAATATTAATCACTGCCTTATGTTGCTTATCCTTTTTTTCTTGTGGAAGTAAAGAGGGGTCTAGTTCATCTGCTTCAGTTGTAAAAGATAAACCTATACCGACTTTCAATGCAGATTCTGCATATCAATATATACAAAAACAAGTAGACTTTGGTCCAAGAGTACCAAACACAATGGCTCACGATATGTGTGGTGAATATATCGCAAGTGAGTTAATCCGTCATGGAGCAAAAGTAATTGAGCAACCTGTTTTTGTGACGGCTTATAATGGAACTACATTAAATGGAAAAAATATCATTGGTAGTTTCTTTCCAGAACAAAAAACAAGAATATTATTAGCAGCACACTGGGATACAAGACATGTGGCTGACCAAGATTCTGTGGATCAAAAATCCCCAATTTTAGGTGCAAATGATGGTGGTAGTGGTGTAGGTGTTTTGTTAGAATTAGCAAGACAATTAGGTTCATCAGACTTAAAACCATCTGTAGGTATTGACATTATTTTCTTTGATGTAGAAGATTATGGAAGACCAGCTTTCGAGGAAGATCAATCAGGTGATTCAGGGTATTGTTTAGGTTCAAAATATTGGGCTGAAAATCCTCATGTTGAAGGTTACCAAGCATATTATGGAATTTTATTAGATATGGTAGGAGGCCAAAATCCTACTTATTTGAAAGAAGGCCAATCGATGTATTATGCTCCAAGAATTGTACGTAAAGTTTGGAAAACTGCCGAAAGAAAAGGATTTGGAGGATTCTTCCTAAATAAGAATGGAGGAGGGCTAATGGATGATCATGTTTATGTAAATGAGGTAGCGAAGATACCAATGATAGACATTATTGACCTTGATCCAACAGGTGAAAGGACATTCTTTAAGCATTGGCATACGCATCAAGATGATATGAGTACTATTAATAAAGAAGCACTGAATGCAGTAGGTGTAACTTTATTACAAGTGCTATACAATGAATAAAAAATTATCAATTAGTATAAAAATAGGTCAGTTTGCATAGTGTTAACTGACCTTTTTTTGTGCACTTAGAAGGGGGTGAATTTTTTTTAATAGCTTATTCTATACATAAATTAGCCAATTCTGTACACATTTTGACCAAAAAACGATTCGTGCTAGACTTTATTCAAAACATTGCGCAACTTTGAATTATCAAATACAACAACATATTGATCGCTACATCCCTACTACTTATAAATTGATGTAGATGAAATTTTTTTATTACTTATTTATTAACATTCCGAAACCGACTACTTATACTATTTAGTTTTGGAAGAACCAGCGTAACGGCTGTAACTTATTAATATTATGACATACTCAACTTTAGATTCCATTGAAAAACAAAAAGTGATTAACACAATTTTGTCAGACGAAAAGAAAAAGAAAAAATGGTCAAAGGCTACAGATTGGCTGAAGTCGCAAATGATCGAATGGGAAATGCAGAAAATGTAATTTTAGAAAGCTGATTTACTAGGAAAGTAAATCAGCTTTTTTTTTAAATCGTGTCTTTTTCATTCGATTTTATACTACACATTTAAATCATCAATAGTGCTTAAGCAATAGAGATATAAACTTAATTTTCAATAAACTTACTTATTATGAAACATACTTTATGTTTTATAATAAGGTGGATACTTATATCAAAATGAAAAAGCAATTCTATTTTACCTTAGTAGTTTTATTTACTAATTTCTTTACCAATGTAGCCTTATCTCAGACCCTTGTGCAGTATTATGGAGGAATGAATAACCTCTATGAAATATCGATTTGGCAAAATATCAATCAAAATAATTTAATTAATGTTCGTGCCGCCTATCAAGACTTTGGAGAAGATAATATATCACTTTCCTTAGGTTACGGACATTCTTTTGGTCAATTTCTACCATTCATTGTTTATCATAAGGATATTACTTCAGACTTAAATAATTTTTCAATCGATAATGGCTATTATTGGTCGACAGGTAAACACTTGGATTTTGTATTCCATTGGCAAATGGTAGAGCATGAAAAAATACAGAATACTTCAGATGTTTCTCATGAAGTAATAAAAGATTGGTCTCAAACTTATGCCGTTGATGTATACTATAATCTATTGAAGTATAAAGCTCAAATAGGTATTGAAAATGGAATTACCTCCTCAAAACAATGGTATTGGGGAATCATGTTGACCAAAAAGTTTCATACAAAAAATCATCATTGATATGGAGATTACTTTGTTTATCATTTCTTTCATTGCCTCTTTCCTTTTTGCTTTAGGAGGAGTAGGAGCGGCAATAATATTGATACCAATTTTGGTTTACTTTGGTGTGCCTATAACAACAGCAAAACCTGTAGGGCTTTTCTATAATACTGTGAGTATGATGGGAGCGAGCATTTATAATATTCGTCAGAAAAATATAGATTATAAAATTGCACTGCCAATTATTATCACTTCATTATTGACTGTTGTTTTAGGAGCATTTCTTACGAATTATATATCAAATAAAGTAATTCTAATACTCTTTATACTATTCCTATTCTTTACAGGAAGTATGTTTCTATTTCAAAAAAGTAAGGAAAATGAAAAGTATAAAGAAGGAATTTCTTTCTTACCATTAATAAGTATTGGAGGTTTTGCCGGACTGCTATCAGGCTTGTTAGGGATTGGAAGTGGAGGAATTGTTTTTCCATTATTGATCATGCTTAAATTAAACCCAAAGAAAATAACGCCTGTTGTGTCATTGGCAGTTCCTTTTTCTTCTATTATGGGTTTCATTGCTTATTGGTCAATGGGAGAGATTGATTGGAAGTTGACCCTGATTATGTCTTCAGCAGGTCTGATCGGAGCAACTTTGGGCACTAGATTTTCTCAGCAGAAACTGAAGCCTGAGATGGTAAAGAAAATTCTTGCGGTGATAATATTGATTGTAGGAGTGAGTATGCTTGGAAAAGTTTTTTAAAGAAAAAGCCAATCCACAAATAGCAGATTGGCTCATTTCTTTTGAATTTAAAATTCAAAAATCTATTCTTTGATATCCAATTGGATACTTAAGTCTTTCAATTGTTGAGTATCAGCAGCTGAAGGAGACTCGATCATAACATCTCTACCTGAAGTGTTTTTCGGGAATGCGATGAAGTCACGGATAGAATCCACACCACCAAATAACGAACAAAGACGATCGAAACCTAATGCGATACCACCATGAGGAGGTGCACCATATTCGAAAGCGTTCATTAAGAAACCAAATTGCTCTTGTGCTTCTTCAGGAGTAAATCCTAATGCATCGAACATATCAGCTTGATCTGCTTTGTCGTGGATACGGATAGAACCACCACCAACTTCAACACCATTGATAACCATATCATAAGCGTTTGCACGAGCATTGTAACGATCAGTTTTCAAGATTTCAGCATCAGCAGGAAGTACTGATGTGAATGGGTGGTGCATTGCATGGTAATGACCAGTTTCTTCGTCTTTTTCGAACATTGGGAAGTTGATTACCCAAAGTGGAGAGAATTCTTGGCGGTTTCTTAAACCTAAACGCTCACCCATTTCTAAACGAAGCTCACTCATTTGCTTACGTGTTACATCTAACTCACCAGATAAAACTAATAGTAAGTCACCTGCTTCAGCACCTGCTTTTTCAGCCCATGCTTTCAAGTCTTCTTGAGAGTAGAATTTATCAACAGAAGATTTGAATGAACCGTCTTCGTTACATTTTACATAAACAAGACCTTTCGCTCCGATTTGAGGACGTTGTACCCATTTCGTTAATTCATCAACTTGCTTACGTGTATAGTTAGCTGCACCTTTAGCACAGATTCCTAATACGATTTCAGCTGAATCAAATACCTTGAAGCCTTTATTTTGAGCAACATCGTTTAATTCAACAAACTTCATTTCGAAGCGAGTATCAGGCTTATCATTTCCATAGAAACGCATCGCATCAGCATACTCCATTCTTGGGAACTCAGGAAGTTCGATACCTTTTACCATTTTGAAAAGGTGACGCATCATTCCTTCGAAGTTATTTAAGATATCCTCACGATCTACAAATGCCATTTCACAGTCAATTTGAGTAAACTCAGGCTGACGGTCAGCACGTAAATCTTCATCACGGAAACATTTTACAATTTGGAAATAGCGATCCATTCCGCCTACCATCAATAATTGTTTAAATGTTTGAGGAGATTGAGGTAAAGCATAAAACTCACCTGGGTTCATTCTTGATGGAACCAAGAAATCACGAGCACCTTCAGGAGTAGATTTAATTAATACAGGTGTTTCTACCTCAATAAAATCTTGGTCTGATAAGTATCTTCTAACTTCTTGAGCAATCTTATGACGTAAAACTAATTTTTCGCGTACAGGATTACGACGAATATCTAGGTAACGGTACTTCATACGAAGCTCATCACCACCGTCAGTTTCGTCTTCAATTTTGAATGGAGGAGTTTGTGCCTCATTCAAGATTGTCAAGTCGCTTAAACGCAATTCAATATTACCAGTAGGGATATTAGGGTTTTTAGCCGCTCTTTCGATTACTTCACCTGTAGCTTGTAATACAAACTCACGACCTACTTTACGAGCAGTTTCTAATAGTTCTGCAGCTGCATTACCATCATCTTCGATTAACAACTGAGTGATACCATAACGATCACGAATGTCAATCCAAATTAAACCACCTTTATCACGAACAGCTTGTGCCCATCCGCTTAATGTCACCTTTTGCCCAATATGGCTTTCACGGAGTTCTCCGCAGTTATGCGTTCTAAGCATTTTATATCTATTTTATATTAATTCTCTTAATCGAAGGGACTTACAAAATATCAGTGATTTTTGAAGCCACTTAATCGACTGCAAAAATAAGAGTTGTTTGAATAGGAAAAAACGATTTAAGGATTCCTTTTGAAGGATTTCAATCTTTTTCTGATTTTTTTTCGAAAACTATTAAAAGTTAACGTGCCTTACTAAAGAATTAATAGAGAGAAGGCTACGAAATTGACATTATTAAGAAATGGAAATCTTTTTTTTGGGGAAAAGATGTTGAGACCAAAATAAAAAAATAGTATGGTGACTAGATTTTCGAATTACTTAACAACAAGTGTGTAATAAATAATCTAACGTCATATCTATTTTGTCAGAAGGTACATAACGGGTAATAATACCAAGGTCTTCCGCTTTTTGTGCGGAAAATTTTTCAAGATCTTCATTCCTGAAATCTACGCCACTTGTAAAGAAGGCTTCTTCCGTAGCATAGGATAAGTCACTAGCTTTGATAAATTCTGATCCAATTAAATTAGTTACACCTTCTACTACAGTAACTGTCATAGGACGCATTTGTTGTATAATATCCTTTAGGTGAATGAAGTAGTCACTTTTTAATATTTCCTCATTTAATTCGCTTATCGGTAACTTACTGAGGAAAAAATTTTCCTGTATAGTTCTGAATATTACCATATCAATAGTTTCATCTTTGCTTACCTGTTCTATCTCATTAATAATTTGTAAGGTTTTTTCATGTGATAGTTCATTCAAACATTGATTAGGTAAATATATGGTCACCACATTTCCTTTTTGTGAACTGAAAATGGATTTCATACTTATATAAAATTAGATAGTGTGTATTGTTAATGATCAGATATTTTGCTTGTAAAAGGGCTATTGTAATAACTGATAAACAAATGTAAGCTATCTAAAAATTATAGATGATGACGATGGTTATTAAAAACTAATAACTAATATTTATGAATGAATATGTGGGATGATTTATTCCTCTTCAAAATCTTCTTCTGTACCGAGAAATTTTATTTGTAATAACTCATCAAGAGAGTTAATTCTAATTTCTTGACCAAGATAAAATTCAGCAAAATCACTGTAAATATCTTGAGGGGTCATACCTTGTTCACGAAGGACTTTAATTGAATCTGCCCCTGATGATTTAGAAAGTTTTTGTCCATGTTCATCTACTAAAAGCGGGTGATGAAGGAATTCAATTTCTTCAAAATCATCCAACTCAAGTTTATTTGCTAAAAATGTTTGAGCAGCAGTTGATTCAACAAGGTCTTCACCCCTGACAATAAAATCGATCTGATCATCGATATCATCAATTAAAGAAGCTAATTGATAAGCATAAATTCTATCTTTTCTTCGAATGACAAAGTCTTTCATCACTTCATTAAGATTGATGGCTAAGTCTCCTATAAATAAATCTTCCAGGATAACAGGAGTGTCATAAGTTTTGATTCGAATAGATGTGTCAGGCGTATCGAAAGGTATTTGAAGGTCTCTGCATTCACCAGTATATAAACCAGTGCTAGAAGTTTCTTGGATTTGTTTTCTAGAACATTGACACGCAAAAAGATCACCATGATTCTTAAGCACATCAAAGGCTTCAGTATAACGGTGATTCCTTAATTTTTGTGACCAATTTTTGTGAAAATCTTCCACGGTAAAAGGGCCATTGTCATAATCTAACCCAAGCCATTCGATAGAGCGGAAAATATCTTCTATAAATTCATCTCTAGTTCTAGTGCTATCAATATCATCAATACGTAAAAGTATATGTCCGTCTTCTTGCCTTGCTAAAATCCAAGTCAAGATGAAAGAATATGCATTCCCAATATGTAAGAAACCACTAGGGGTAGGAGCAAATCTAGTACGCATTGATTTAATTGTTTATTTAAATTTTCTACAAAGGTACAAACTAGATTTGAAAACTTATAAAAGGGTAAGAATAAGTGTTTTGGGTAATTTAATTTGAAGATCCTGCAAACAGTCTGTATGATCCCATAAATACAACTGAAAGGATGAAAACACAAGCAAGTAATTCCATGACTTATAGCGTTTGATTTTAAAATTAGTTATTGTTCTGAAGACACTTAAATATTTACTGTAAAGGGGTATGATATGTTGTGGTTATTAAAAGTTATTATGTCTTCTTTAATAAGGTAGTAAAATGAAAAAAAATACACTATTAGCAATAACCAAAAAGTTTCTTTTTGTATAAATAATACAAAAGGTTGTGCTAATAGTGTAATTATGATATTTTAAACCAGCTGTTTAGTTCTTTTCTATTTGCTGTACAGCATAAGCATAAGCACCTAAAGAGATAGCTTCAGATGTTCCAATATTAGAAATACCTACACCGATTTTAGGTGATGCATCATATCTTACAACGTGATCTGTAAATGGTACTTTGATCTCTAATTGATTATTTTCAACGAAATCAGCTTTTTCAGCATCGTCAGTAAGGTCGTATACTTTCGCAACTAAACGATCAGTTCCAGAATTGTATTTAGAACGCATCTCTCTTAATACAGCAGGCATAAATAATTCAGCAGCACCAGAAAGTCCACCACCAATTACTACCAATGCATCAATTGTTGTACCTAAAGTACAAAGAACATCTCCCAAGTTTTCACCTAAAGTATCAAATGCCTTCTGTGCACTTTCTTTATCACCTTCTTGAATTCCTTTAGCAATTTCAAAGATATCTTTAGGAGTTAGTTTAGCATTGTCTACACCAGAATAATCTTTATAGAATTTTTGAACTGCACGAATACAAGAAGCTTCTTCGGCATTGATATGATCTAAAACTTTTGAAGGCATCAACCAGATTTCACCACCCATACTGTTATCACCAATATGTAAGTTTCCATTACTTACGATACCTCCTCCAAGTCCAGTACCTAGAGTTATACCAATAATATTCTTATATCTTTTATCACTACCGTTTGCTTCAAGTAGACTATTCATTTCTGGAAGTAAACCTCCAATAGCTTCTCCATAAGCATATAAATCTCCATCATTGTTGATAAAAGCAGGAATACCAAAGTGATGTTGTAACATTGGGCCTAAAGCAACTCCTCCTCTATAGCCAGGTAGGTTATTTAAATCTCCAATAATTCCATTAGGATAATCAGCAGGACCAGGAAAAGCAAAACTAATTGCTTCAGGTTTACGGTCGCCCAGTTCATTTACTACATGAGTAAAACCATCAAGTATATTTTGTAAACTTTTTTCTAAATTATCACCATTAGAGGGTAATCGATAAGGATCAACGATCATTTGGCCACCTTGCATTGCAGAAAAGACAAAGTTAGTTCCACCTGCATCTAATGTTAAGACGATTTGTTTTTTGTCCTGTATTGACATAACTATTGGTTTAAAATAAAAATTGTGAGATTATATAATTCATTCTATAATTTCATTCCACTATATCAGCAATTTAGAAGTTATAGTATTCCCTTTTCTCAAACATTTAAGTTGATTAAGGTAATATTATTGAATAATTAGTTTGATTATATAACTCAAAATATTTTGTTAATGAATAAGTAATCATTTTGAGGTGTAAAATTAATTAAACTAGCTAGTTAATTGCTATAAGTAATCACTTTCCGTAAATGATTTTTATTACTTTAAATATGTCTTGAATAAAATTAATACCAATTTGGCTAGTTTCTTAACCTGTTGTCTTTAAATGTTTTAGTTACACTTTCTATTAGTGCATTCTTACAAATAAATTAATAAAAAGATTTTTTGAGGAGAGAAGAATCTTTGGAAGTTAAAATGAAGTGAAAAAATCTTATTTTTTTCTCGAACAGAATAATTTGTAATGAAAATCATTTAATAATTGAAATTCTTTATAGTAATTAGCTTCAAATTTGATATTAGTAAATCAAACAAACACTTTTTCAAAAAAAATATATCATGACAACCGTAACTTTAGGTATCGACGTTGGTGGAACTAACACTAAAATTGGTTTTGTAGATAAGCACGGAAGATGTTTAGCTAGTACACATATTCCAACTGGTGCTAATGAGCCATTTTCAAATTTCTTATCAAATGTATTCTCTACTGTTGATAAATTAAAAGAAGAGGCAGGTGAGGTAGAAATGGTAGCTGTAGGTATTGGTGCTCCAAATGCTAACTACTATACTGGTAAGATTGAAGAAGCTGTAAACCTTAAAGGATGGGGTAAAGAAGTTGCTATTGCTGACTTAATGGAAGAGCACTTCAAAGTTCCTGTAGCGATTACAAATGATGCAAATGCAGCTGCTTTAGGTGAAATGAAGTTTGGTGTCGCTCAAGGAATGAAAAACTTCGTCGTTGTTACATTAGGTACAGGTCTTGGTTCAGGTATTATTGTAAATGGAGACTTATTATATGGTCATGACGGTTTTGCGGGTGAGTTAGGTCACATTACAGTTGTTGAAGACGGTAGAGTTTGTGGTTGTGGACGAAGAGGATGTTTAGAAACGTATGTTTCAGCAACAGGTATCAAACGTACTATGTTCGAACTACTTGCAGATAGTAATGGTACAAGTACTTTAGCCAATAAGAATTTTGATGAATTAACTGCTAAAGATATTTTTGATGCAGCTGAATCAGGTGATGAATTAGCAAAAGAAGCATTTGAAGTTACAGGAGAAATCTTAGGTAAAGCGCTAGCAGATACAATTGCAATTTTCAGTCCTGAAGCAATTGTTCTTTTTGGTGGTTTAGCAAGTGCTGGAACTTACATAACTGAGCCAACAAGATCAGCAATGGAAGAAAATTGTTTACATATCTTCAAAGGAAAAACTCGTTTAGTTGTTTCTAACTTAGAAGGTGACAATACAGCAATTTTAGGTTCTTCAGCTTTAGCTTGGCAAGAATACGATAAGAAAAAAGCTACTGTATAATTGTAGCCACTTATGAATACAGAAAAGGCTCATTTCTATTACAGAAATGAGCCTTTTTCATCTATTTTGGTTTTTATAGATTATTTCACATTTTCAAAAACAACTATATCTTTACTCAAAGGCTTACTGATATTACCGTTTTCATCTTTAAATCTAACCCATACATATTGTCTACCTCTACCTCCTAAAGTCCATTCTACTTCAGGTTGATAATTGATCCATTCCGAATTAGAGAAATCCTTAGAGTTTGAAAGTTGCATTTCAACAGTGTCATCAGAAGCTTTAGTCTTAACAAGTACTGTAGTTGATTCTGTACCTGTTGCATCATTATTAAATTCTAATTGATGTAAAATAGGATGACTAGTATCTAAAATGATGGATGCATGAATAGGATCAGAAACAGTCCCTGCTTGATTTCTTACTTTAAAGTAAACATTAGCTACTCCATCTTGATTGTTTAGCTTCCATTTTTTTGTATGTCTAAATGGTTCCCAAGTTGAAGGAGATGCAAAACTATAATCATTACACAAGATCATTTCTGTGGCGTGTTCTGCATTTAGCTGTAGATCTACTTCTAAATTATTGGTAGAAATACCTTCATTATTAATTACAATAGAAGTTGCAGTTGGAATAGTTCTATCTAATGTGATTTTCCCTCTAGTTTCAAAAGAAACATTTCCTGCATAATCATAAAAACGAGCATAAATTGTTTTTTCTCCATCACCTTCCGTTAGTAACCAACGTACTCTAGATCTGTAATGCGTCCAATAAGCATCAGAAAAGTCAGCATTATTTGAGATTTCCATAAAATCGGCTCCTTCACAAATAGGATTTAATTCAACTTCCCTTGATTCAATTCTTGTATATGCATTTCCTTTATCTATAACTAATTTAGGTCTAGTAGGAGGTTCTCTATCCCAGATTATATCTTTTTTGATAATTCTAGTAACATTATCATGGTCATCTTTAAACTGAATATAGATTCTCTTCTTACCCTCTTGACCTTTTAATGGATAATTATAGTTTTCTTGATAAGGAAGCCATTTAGCTCCTTCCCAATAAGGATGATCTGAAACACGCATATAATACGCTGAATCAACTTTGAATTCCATATCCAATGCAACATCTCGGATAAAAGTAAATTGACTAGGTACAGCTATTTGTTCTGGCAATTCAGGTACTTTAATATTTACATGAATATCTTGGGGTGATGTAGCATCAAAGTAAAGTCTCTTTTCTAAAGGTTTTGATATATTACCAGCAAAATCTTTAAATCGGACATATAGATTTCTGTAACCTACAGGACCTCCTTTTACACTCATACCATAATAAAACGGCATTTCAGTATACGGTTGCCATGAGGCAGTATAGAATGTAGAATCTTCTGTAATTTGCATTGCAACTGCTGATTCTGCTTTTACTCTTACAACGTAATCTTTTGTATAATAAATACGAGATTCAGTTGGTAAAACTTTTAGTTCTATAGATGGATTTTGAGGCGGTGTTTTATCCCAGTTTATTGCATCTTTAACAACAATACTTTCTGTATCTGTTTCTGTCTTGAACTTTGCATAAATAGTTTTTATTCCATCGGGGTCTTGCAAAGTAAACATCATTTTATTTTGAAAATCAATCCATTCTTCTCCAACAAAATTAGGATTCTCACTTACCATCATTTTTGTCGCATTCAAGCAAAATAGTGAAAGTTTGACCTGACCATCTTGTCTAGTATTGTATTCTACATTATCATCTATACTTATTCTTGGACTTAAAGATCTAATTTCTTGAAAAATAGAATCTTTATATATCTCAGAAACATTTCGTGCTCTATCTCTAAATTGAGCTTTTACCACTCGGTTTCCTCCATTATTTCCAATAAATATTCTAAAAGGAACTGTTGAGAACTCTCTCCAATGGGCTTTGTCAAAATCTTCTTCAAGTGCAACTTTCATCATCAAAGCATCATCAGATTTTACTTTTACATTGATACTACTAAATGTTGTTTTACCTGAACCTTGAATCTCTACACTACCATTAGTTGGAGGATCTTTATCATAATTGATTCTAGCAACAATTGGATCAGATTGATTTTTTGCAACATCTCTATAAATGATCCAAACTTCTCTTTCACCAGTTACACCTTCTTTTAATTTCCATAATTTCACTTTAGAAAATGGTTCCCAATCACCTGCAGTATCAAAAGCTTTATCATTTGAAATTCTCATTTCTACTGCTTGTGTTGCATGTAATTGTAAACTTACATCAGTAGCCTTTGTGTATTCAGCACCATTGTTAATACTGATTCTTGGATTGATAGGGGGCTTGGTGTCAATAAAAATTGAGGTGTTGATCAGACCAGATTCATTACCGGCCTTATCTCTGAATCGAATATAAACTCTTCTGTAACCCTCAAAGATATCATCTTCCATCTTCCAATCTTCAAGGTAATCAGTATATCTTCTCCATTTTTGACCATAAAAGTTTAAGCTATTACTGATTTTCATATAATGAGCATCTTTTGCCATTACTTCTAAAGCAACTAATCTGTTATGAGAGTTAACATACTTAACCCCTGTTTTTTCGTCTACTACAGCATATTCTGGAACTATACTTATTGATTGAGGAATTGGAGGTTCAGAATCATATTTAATATGATCGGTATAGACTTTTGTTTCGTTGCCAGCATCATCTTTAAATTTCACATAAAGTTTTTTTATGCCATTACCTGATGTCAAAAGCCAAGAATTTAGATGTTTCCTAAATGGTCTCCAATCTTCCTCCTTAAATACACCAGAATTACTTAAGTTCATCCATGTAGCCTCCTTACATTTTAAGTCGACTTCAACTCTTCTGTATTTTGTATAATTACCACGAGAAAAGTTTACTTTTCCGTTAAAAGGAGGTTTTGTATCTAAGTTTACAAAGGTGACAAAAGTATCGGTCGTTGTGCCGTCTCTCAGTTGGAATTTCAAGAAAACTTCTTTAACTCCATCACCTTCAGAAAGTTGCCAGAAATAGGTTCTTTGGTAACCTATCCACTTACTATCTTGGAAATCAAAACGTTCACTGATCTTCATTTTGTAAGCCTCAGGAACATTTATATTAAGTTGTACTTCTGTGCTATTTGTTAATTCACCTTGTTCTATATATACACCTACTTGTGCAGAACTATAAAAGCTAAATAGGTATAGAATAAAGAAAAAGAAAAATTTATATATAGATCTGTATTTCATAGACACTTTTGAATATTTAAGTACTCTACTGCAAATATTGGGCAAGAACTTTTTGATCTATTCAAAACGTCAATACTGAAGATCTAAATTTCTTGTTAGAGTTTGAATCTAAGAGCAGCTGCAGCAACTGAAACAGTCGTTGATTCACCATTTAAACTGAAGAAAGAGGTAAAGTCAGCAGTAGAAACGCCTAATTCATAGGTGCCTTTTCTTGAAGAATAAGTTACACCAAGAGGCCAGTTAAATACATCACTATTCCCTCCATAGTTAAAACCAGTTGTAAAGGTTAAAAGTTTGAATGGCTTGAAATCACCACCAATTGCATACAATGGAGATTGTAAATTGCCAGGAGCATCGTTTTGAGGAATAATTACATCCACACCCACATTGACAAGTCTAAAAAATTCATAACTAGCACCGATTCTTAATGTTGTAGGTAGCTCAACGACTTTTTTCTCATCAACTAATTCCCATTCTAAAGGAGATTTATTACCGGCGAATTGGAATGACCCTTCATTTTGAACAAAGATGTTATAGTTATTCAAACCTTGTCCTCTAATACCTGTGAAATCATTGTCACCCACAGAATATTTTTGACCTTTCCATACCATTGAGCCATAATTATTTAATGCTATACCTAAACGGAAATTTCTTTTGATGACAAATGTAAATCCAATATCTAAACCCCAACCATTACTTTGTGTTTTAGGATTTACGATATTTTGAGTCATTGAGGTAGAATTTTGTGATGAAGGGGTATTTGTAAGCGTAGAAGATAAGATGTCTACCGGTTCCACAAAAGTAGAAGAAAATAAAGGATCATTCCATGTACCTCCCTTAGCTACGTCAAAATCCATAATCATTAAACCTTGTAAATATCTTACACCTAATCCACCGTATATTGATAAATCATATGTCTCTAATAATTGTGCTCCATAAGATAGATTGAACTCTCTTACCCATGTAGATTTCATTTTAGTCCCTTCTAAAAGTTGAGAAAATGTTTGTGCATTTTCATCATTTTCAAATCGACCTGTTTGTACTTGGTTTAGTAGATCATCATCAATTGTTCCACCTGTATGTCTAGGGTTGTCAATAATATCACCATTTGCTAGAACAAGTTTAGGGAAATACCTACTAGCAGCTCCCATAAACATTAAATCAGCAGTAAATTCGTTAGTTACTGTGTATGAACTTACTCTATCTCTTGCACTAAATGCTACAGAACCCCATTTCTTTGGTAATTTAAAGCTTAAACCAAGTAACATCACATTTGCATCAATTGTGGTAGATGCATTTGTAAATTGGGTAATTGCTTTTTCACGATCTGCAACAGAAAATTGAGTAGATCGATAATTTGTCATAGCATTAAATAACTGACTTGTATTCATTCCTTCTGATGAAAAGACAGTATTTGCTTCTAGTAAACCTAAAGTAAATTTTGGATCTCTATAATTTTTTTGAATACCTATGTTGGCAGGGTTAATTCCGATAGCTTGATAATCTGTTACGAAAGTAGTACCTACACCACCTCTAGCTGTCACAGAGTATACACTCCCTTCAACTTGGGCGTAACTTTGACTAGAAAAGAGTAGAGCAAAACCAAAAGCAAGTAAAAAATATATTTGTTCTGAATATGTTTTCATAAAAAGTCCGAAGATAGTTTTTTGGCCCGATTTCTTAGAAAGTACCAATAGTATAGTGCTATAGTTATGTTAAGAAACGTAAATATAATTAATACCGCAATAATTTTTAAACAAATATGAAAATAAGTCTAAATTTCTTAACTTATATTAGTCGTTCAAATTAATAATATAAATTGTAAATAAGATTACTTTTGAAAGATAGAGTGGATTTTTATTTACTCTATTGCTATCTTCCTTATCTATATAAAAAACGAAGCATCTAACATGAATAAAAGAAAAAAGACTGTTGCCTTTATTAGCCTAAGTGTTCTAACACTATTTTTCTTTTCTTTTTCAAGTAATAAAGTCAGTAACCATTACTTTGAAATTGCGAAGAATATGAAAATTTTCGCCCAATTATACCAGGAAGTTAATACCTATTATGTAGACGATGTTAACCCTTCAGAAATGATGACTACAGGTATAGAAGCAATGTTGGCAACTCTTGATCCTTACACGAATTATATTCCAGAAGATAGGATTGAAGATTACCGTACAATGACTACTGGTGAATATGGCGGCTTAGGTGTTGTTGTAGGAAATAGAGATGGAAATATTACTGTGATTTTACCCAATGAAGGATACCCGGCTTATGAAGCAGGACTACAAATTGGAGATATTATCAAAAAAGTAAATGGTGAAGAAATTACAGGGAAAAATACAGATGAAATAAGCAAATACCTTAAAGGTCAGGCGGGTAGTGAAGTCATTTTGACAATTCAAAGATATGGAAAAGAAGATCTTTTTGATGTTCCAGTAAAAAGAGAAAAAATTCAAATTAATAATGTTCCATATTATGGTATGGTGACAGATGATATTGGATTGATCCAACTAACAGACTTTACTCGAAATGCTAGTAAAGAAGTTGGAGATGCTTTGCTGGAATTAAAAGATAGAGGTGCTGCAAAAGTAATTATAGATTTAAGAGGTAATCCTGGAGGTTTATTAAATGAAGCCGTAAACATTGTGAACCTATTTGTCCCAAAAGGATCAGATGTCGTTTATACTAAAGGAAGAATAGAAGATTGGAATAAGACATATAAAGCAATGAATGCACCTTTGGATACTGATATTCCAATTGCTGTATTGATCAATGGAGGTAGTGCTTCAGCAGCGGAGATTGTATCAGGATCAATTCAAGATTATGATAGAGGAGTTCTTTTAGGATCAAGATCTTTTGGTAAAGGTTTAGTTCAGGCGACACGTCCTTTAGATTATAATTCAAGATTAAAAGTAACGGTGGCGAAGTATTATATTCCAAGTGGAAGATGTATTCAAGCTATTGATTATAGCCACCGTAATGAAGATGGAGAAGCAATTGTTGTTGCTGATTCATTAAGAGAGAAGTTTACAACTGCTAACGGTAGAGTTGTATTGGATGGTGGTGGAGTAGCGCCAGATGTTGATGTAAAACCATTTAATTTTGCTCAAATTACAATTAGCTTAATTTTAAAAGGGTTGATTTTTGACTATGCTACTAAATATCATTATGAACACGATAAAATTGCTACAGCACGAGATTTTAAAATGACAGATGCTGAATTTGATAATTTTGTGGCTTGGTTAAAAGATAAGGATTACGGATATCAAACTAAGGTGGAAGTTTCAGTGGAAGAATTAGAGGAAAGTGCTAAAGAAGATAAGTACTATGATGATATTCAAGCTGAAATCGAAACATTAAAGAAAAAGATATATCATAATAAAGAATCTGATGTGATCAAGTTTAAAACTGAAATCAAAGATGTTTTACAAGCTGAAATTTGTAAAAGATATTATTTAGAAGCAGGGGAAATTGAATCAACTTTCAATGCAGATGTCGACGTAATTGAAGCTGTAAAAGTTTTAAATGATTCAGAAAGATACAATAAGATCTTAGCAGGAAATTAATTTACATTGAATTTCAAAAAAAAGGTTGTCAGAAATGATGACCTTTTTTTATTTTTGATACGACAACAACTTTTCTAACATAATTTATCTACTCTTCAAATGCTAGAGGAACATCCATTTATCAAAAGTGTTTTTGAAATCTTTACTTACTCCTTTATGATAGGAGGTAAAGAATTCACTCCATTATCAATCATTGGAATCATTCTCTTATTCGTACTTGTTTTTGTCTCAGCTAAAAAAACAAGAGATATTCTAGTCAATCGTATTTTACCTAGATATGAAATCGATGAAGCATTAAGTTATAATATTGGAAAGCTGGTTCGCTATGCGGTTATTATTATTGGCTGTGCTATTGTCATCCAAAGTACTGGTATAGATCTAAGTTCTTTACAAGTTTTGATAGCTTCTTTAGGTGTTGGTATTGGTTTTGGTTTACAAACGATCACTGATAACTTTCTTTCAGGTATTATTATTTTATTTGAAGAGCCTATAAAAGTGGGAGACATGGTAGAAGTAGGAGATGTTAGAGGCCGTATTGAAGAGATTTCCTCAAGATCTTCTACCATTAGAACCAATGATAATATCACTGTCATTGTTCCCAACTCTCATTTTATTTCGAATACAGTCATTAACTGGAGCCATAAAGAGAAAAAAGTAAGATTTCGTATCCCATTAGGAGTTTCATACAAAGAAAACCCTGAAAGGGTCCGTGAGATTGCGATTGAAGAGGCATTGAAAATTGAAGGGATTTTAGATAAACCTAAGCCCGATCTTATATTTACAGAATGGGGAGATAACTCGATCAACTTTACGCTTAATGTATGGACTATCCATTATTACTCTCGCCCAGATGTATTAAAAAGTAAAGTCTATTACGCATTATTTAAGCGTTTTAAAGAAGAAAATATTGAAATACCATTCCCACAAAGAGATTTAAATATTGGTGAGGGTTGGGAAAAAGTAAATTTCATAAATAGTTAGATATTGAACAAAAAAGTTAATATATAATCAATAGCGTCCTAAACGTTTAAAAAAGTGTGAGAAAAGTTTAAGTATCTCAATTAACTTTGAGTTGCATAAAAAAAACATATTCTCAC